>CAZTXK010000232.1:3032-4210 GCA_964617275.1 uncultured Dactylococcopsis sp.
CTGAAGCTAGTGAAGCGGAAGACATGGAAGCGGAAATGGATAGCGATGAGCTAGAAGCTGACACTGAAGCTGGTGACACTGAAATGGAAACCCCTAACCTTGTTGCGCTTGCTAGCAACGAGGAAGAGTTAAGTACCTTAGTGGCAGCAGTAGAAGCCGCTGGTTTAGTTGAAACCTTACAAGGAGAGGGACCATTTACTATCTTTGCTCCCACGAATGCAGCCTTTGAGGCTTTACCAGAAGGGGTGCTGGAATTTTTGTTACAACCAGAAAATCAAGACTTATTAGAGCGAATTTTGACCTACCATGTTGTGGAAGGAAATGTCATGTCAACAGATTTAGAAACTGGCTCCATCGAAGCTCTCGGTGGCGGCATTGCTATTGATGTTTCTGAAGACGGGGTTAAAATTAATAATGCCAATGTTATCCAAGCTGATGTTGAAGCTAGCAATGGGACAGTTCATGTTATTGATACGGTTCTAGCCCCGGCAGGGTTTTTACAGACCATTGAAGAGCGAATGAACTAACTCGCAATTCTTATCAAGAAATTAGGTTGATTACCATCAATAGAGTGCGTAAACTGCGTACTCTATTGTATATTAGAAATAGTGAGAAGATATTTCCCATTGGGGGGCTTGTCATTTTTTTTGACTCTCACTCCCAAAGAGTCTTAAATTTACTCCGAGAAAACTACCTCGGATAACGTTAACGGAGGTTTACATGACATCTTTTGCCACTGCTTCTGCAAGAGCCGAAATGAACGAGTTACGGCGTTTAAAGACTTTACTGCCCCCAGAGTTGCAAAGCTGGGTAATTGTTGAAGCAACAACAGAAGTCAATCCCCCCATCATTCGCAGTGAAGAAATTGGTCGGGATGAGGTGGAAATTCAAATTGATCTGGGAAAGTGGGAAAACCTCTCCCTTGATCAACGAAATTTAATGTTCTGGCACGAAGTTGCTCGGATTCAAAATGACACCATCCCGAAAGAAGGATGGGAAATGGCAGCCCTTGCAATTGGTTTAGGCGGTGCTGTTGGCGAATTGTGGGTGCAAGACGGTTTACTGCTCATTTTAGCTCTGGGCTTATGTGGGGTATCTGGTTATCGGCTCTGGCAAAAGAATAATGGGAACAAAACGGTTCAAGCGGTCATTGATGCCGATGAAAAGGCGATCGCGCT
>CAZTXK010000233.1:0-4205 GCA_964617275.1 uncultured Dactylococcopsis sp.
GAAGTTCATGCTTGGGATACGGTACAGGAGAAGCTATCCTTCAGCGATCGCTTCGGGTTAACTTTAACGTTTGAACCAGCTAATCAGGAGACTTATTTAAGTATTGTTCATCATTTGGCGCAATTGAATCAAATTCCTTTACCAAAAGAAGAATTAGAATTTCGCGCAAAACAGTGGGCAACTCGCCATAATGGGCGTTCTGGGCGCAGTGCAAGGCAGTTTATTGATTTTTTACAGGGTGAACTCAACGCTTGATTTACGTCACTTCATTATTGAATCAAAACTAAGTATTATAGAAACTAAAGTCAAATAAAAGTTAAGACAATTATGTCAGTAATTTATCGGCTAAAAGCTAGTGAAATTGATCAAAATTTTATTGAGGAATTAAAAGCCAAGTATGGAGATAAAGAAATTGAAATTACTATTGACGAAGTGGATGAAACTTATTATCTGCTTCAATCCGAAGCTAATCGAGAACGACTTTTAAATGCAATTGAATCGGTTAATCAAGGCGATAACTTAGTAGAAGTCTCTTGGGAAGATTTAGAATGAGTCGGAAAATTGTCTTTGAGGCTTCTGCTTTCAATGATTTTAACCAATGGAGTTTCCAAAATAAAAAAATATACAAAAAAATTGTCCAATTAATTAAAGATATTGAGCGCTCTCCGTTTTCAGGGCTGGGTAAACCAGAACCTCTGAAACATGAATTGAGTGGCTACTGGTCAAGACGGATTAATGATGAACACCGTCTAGTTTACAAGGTAACTGATACCGAAATTATAATTATTGCTTGTAAGTATCATTATAGCTAACCTCTGCGATTGTTTTATCACAGGATCGAGAGTAGCATACTCAACACTCAGAAAACTAAGATACATTAGGAAGGAAACTTACGCTTTAATTTATGTTCTCAATCGATCTGACTTTAAAATATAGCCCCATTCCTCTGAGTGTCCAACGGAAGGAGTCTGACGCAGCCCAAACCTTGTATCAAGAGATATTGACGGCTTTGAAGGCTGATTCTCCACAACTTATCGAGTTAACCTGTGACAAAGACCCAGAAAAGAAAATTGCTGTGATGAGTGACCAAATTGTTGCTGTGATTGTCTCGCAAAAAGATGGCACATCAACTGGTCGCGCTCCTGGGTTTTTCATGCAATCCTAGATAAAAGAGGTTATCCCCCTATTTTGGGGGTAAAGGTTGATTAGTGAAAGACGTGGCGATTTCTGTCAAAAATGTGACGTTTGGTTGGTCGGCGCAAGCCCCGATTTTAAAGGGTTGTTCTCTGGACATTCCCAAAGGCGAGTTTTGGATGCTGTTGGGGAATAATGGTAGTGGCAAATCGACGTTATTAAAAATTTTAAGTGGTCTGTTAACGCCCCAAAGCGGGGAATGCTATGTGCAACAGCCGTTGGGGTTTGTATTCCAAAATCCCGATCATCAGTTGGTGATGCCGACAGTGGGGGCGGATGTGGCGTTTGGTTTGGTATCGGAAGGATTAAGTTGGCCCCAAGTGCGCGATCGCGTTCAGGAAGCCCTTAGTGCGGTTAATCTTGATGGTTGGGAAAGACGACCGATTTATGCTCTCAGTGGGGGGCAAAAACAACGGATTGCCATCGCAGGCGCGATCGCGCGTCATTGTCCTGTAGTATTATTAGATGAACCAACGGCTCTTCTTGATCCGGAGACGCAAGGGGAATTAGTGGAACAGGTGCGCTCTTTAGTGAAAACTCGGGGGATGACGGCTATGTGGGTAACGCATCGCTTGGATGAACTCGATTACTGCGATCGCGCGTTTATCTTAGAAGACGGCAAAATTACGAAAGAAGGGTTGCCACAGGAATTAAAAGATTATGTCATCCAGTCTTCCCCAAATCAATGGCAAAAAAATCTTTAATTTCAGAACAAAACCTTCTACAGTAATAGCAGATTAACATTTACTCAAAATAATATGGGTATTGATCGGCGACAATTTTTACAACAAGCGTGGCTCACTTTACTAGCCTGGAAGGCATCAAGGCAAATCCCATTTTCTGGCAAAAGTTATCAGTATGGTAGGGCTTTAGCCAATTCTCAGGGCAGAAAACTCGCCTTATTAGTGGGAATTAATCAATATCAACAGGAAAATAACCTCAAAGGCTGCCTCACCGATGTGGAACAACAAGCCGAACTGTTACGCTATCGGTTTGGGTTTCAAGGCTCAGATATTCTCACTCTCACCGATGGGGAAGCAACGCGCGATCAGATTGTTAATGCTTTTATTGACCATTTAATCAACCAAGCCCAACCTGATGATCTCGTTGTCTTTCACTTTAGCGGCTATGGGGCAAAAGCGAAACTTCCCGCTTCCCTCCAACAAGACAATGCCCCCTCAGCCATTAATTGTCTGCTTCCTAGTGATGGATCAGCGTCGGGAAAATGGTTCACTGACAGCAATTTACTCCTAGAAAGTACCTTAGCAACATTAGCGCGATCGCTGCCGACAAATAAAGTCACCTTTGTTCTTGATACCTGCTATCTGGGAACGGGTCAACTTCTACAAGGCAATTTAAGAGTTCGTTCCATTAATAATTCTCGCACCTCTCCCCTCAGTGACGATGATTTAGAATTTGCTCAAAATATCGAAGCAAGATTACAAACTCCCACCTCTTCCCTAAAAAACCTTATCGATCAAGGTCAAAACTTACCGGGAATTGTCATCACCGCTACCGGTCCCCAACAAATTGCTACAGAAACCGACTGGGGAGGGTTTAATGCAGGAGTCTTTACTCACACCCTCACCCATTCTCTGTGGGAAGCCATTTCGGCGAGTAATATCCAAATTTCTCTCACTCGTAGTGCCCAAACCATTGAACGCTTATTGGGGCCCCAACAGCAACCCCGTTTATTTGGAGAAGATCAAGGGAAAACCATTGTTCCCTACTATGCTTTCTCTGACTTATTCGGTGCAGAAGCCGTAGTTACGCAACTTGAAGCAGATGGAACCCTGCAACTGCGCTTATCGGGGATTCCTCCCACACTTCTTAAAGACTTTGGCGTGAATTCCCTATTCTCTCTCCCCTCTAATCAAAATGAGGAGAACTTGCCTTTAGTGAAACTCACCAGTCGGGAAGGGTTAGTGGCAAAAGCGCGATCGCTGGGTGAAACCCCAAAATTAGAAGTGGGACAGGGCTTGCAAGAAAAAATCCGAGTCATTCCTCGCAACCCCGGGTTAATCGTTGCCCTAGAGGCAAATTTAGGGCGTATTGAACGGGTTGATGCCACCAGTGCATTTTCCAGTGTCGGAGAAGTGTCTTCTGTCATTGTTGCTGGCGAGGGAACAGCAGACTGTTTATTCAGTAAAGGACAATCCTTGCAAGGAAATCCTCCCATGAAAGCCATTACAGAAAAAGGGTATGGGTTATTTTCTGTTGGCGGGATTCCTATTCCTAGTACCGTGGGACCGCAAACCGAGGCAGTTAAATCAGCAGTGATGCGAGTGCTGCCAAAACTAAAAACCCTTTTAGCGGCGAAGTTATGTCGCTTAACGGTTAATGAAGGTTCTTCCCGGTTAGGGTTACGGGCGAGTTTAGAAACAGTTTCCCCGACGGGAGACATTACCCCTGTTATTAGCCAAGAGACTTTCCGTTATCGTCAGGGAAAAGAGTTTTTCTTTAATACTCAATTGTTACCCTATGCCTTAGCTGGGGCATTTCCGCAAGTTGCTACAGGAACTCAGATTCAGTATCGCTTAAAAAATATCAGCGATCGCGCGATTTATGCTTTATTATTAGGGGTAGATTCGGGAGCAAACCCCATTGCCTTCTATTCTCCTGATTCCTCAGCCGTTGCCGATCCCTCCCAAAGCACGCAACCGTTACAAGATTTAAAACTTTCCCCGAGCCAAGAGCGAATTGTTCCCAAAAACAAAGCCTCCTATAATTGGACAGTCCCCGGACCGACTGGCTTATCAGAAATCTATGTCATTGGCAGTAGTAAGCCTTTCACCAAAACTCTCGATGTTCTGTCAAAAATTCCCCAATCTAAGGGAGAAGGGGAACGCATTATCGATCTTCGGGAACCGCTAAAGGTAGTACAAGCCCTACAAGAAGACTTGGCGGCTGCTAGTAATGTTAAGAGTGAACTTACCAATTCTGATAGTAGCTCTTATGCTTTAGATATCAATTGTTGGGCAACTTTGAGCTTTGTTTATCAGGTGGTTTAG
>CAZTXK010000234.1:0-4192 GCA_964617275.1 uncultured Dactylococcopsis sp.
GTGATTCCAGTAGCAGGATTTCCTGTGAGTAAAGGCGTAATTGCTGCCCAACAAAAACGCTTAAAAGAGAAACAGTCCTAACAGTAGTGATCTTAAATCCGATTAGGTAGGAACGTTCGGCGTTTCTACCTTTTTTTTGGTTGAATTGAGCAGTGGCATTTTACAATCAGGAATGATTAATGATTCTTAGATTTTACTCTCACTCTAGAATTTATGCGTATTGCCCTAGTTACCGAAACCTTTTTACCGAAAGTGGATGGCATTGTTACCCGTTTGCGCCATACCATTAATCACTTACAACAGGGCGGTGATCAAGTTTTGGTGGTTGCCCCGGATGGCGGGTTGACTGAGTATAAAGGGGCAAAGGTTTATGGGGTTTCTGGGATGCCATTACCCTTGTATCCAGAATTAAAATTAGCACTTCCTCGCCCGTCGATTGGAGAAGAATTAGAGAAGTTTCAACCTGAGTTGATTCATATTGTCAATCCGGCAGTTTTAGGCTTGGCTGGACTGTATTATGCCAAGATGATGAAGTTACCGCTAATTGCCTCTTATCATACTCACTTGCCTCAGTATTTGCAGCACTACGGAATGGGGGCATTAGAAGGGGTGTTATGGGAATTTTTAAAGGCAGCGCATAATCAAGCGGAATTGAATCTATGCACCTCAACAGCGATGATGGAGGAGTTGAGTGGACATGGGATTGAACGGGTGGCGTTATGGCAAAGAGGGGTGGATACGGAGTTATTTCGCCCACAGTTGCGCTCTCAACAAATGCGAAACCATTTATCCCAAGGGCATCCTGATGATCCGCTATTGCTTTATGTGGGGCGCGTATCGGCAGAAAAACAAATTGATGAGATTAAACCCATTTTAGAGGCAATTCCAGGGGCGAGATTGGCTATTGTGGGAGATGGGCCCAGTCGTGAGAGTTTAGAGAAATATTTTGCTGATACACCGACTCATTTTGTGGGCTATTTGGAAGGAGAAACCTTAGGCGCGGCTTATGCTTCGGCGGATGCGTTTGTGTTTCCTTCTCGCACGGAAACGCTAGGATTAGTTTTATTAGAGGCGATGGCTGCTGGGTGTCCGGTGGTGGCAGCGCGATCGGGCGGTATTCCTGATATTGTCACTGATGGAGTGAATGGCTATTTATTTGATCCCAAAGATCCCAAGGGGGCAATTACGGCGACGCAAAAGTTACTGGAAGCGCGATCGGAACGAGAATTATTACGAGAAAAAGCCCGTCAAGAGGCAGAATGTTGGGGGTGGAATGCCGCCACGCAACAGTTACGGGATTACTATCAACAAGTGTTATCCCAAAATTCCTTATCTGCAGTTAGATCATGAAATATTATCGCTGGGGAAGCTGGCTGTTTTTATGGGGAAGTACTTTTTTTACGGTTGATGCGCTGGGATTAAGTTTTGAAGAATTAACTTGGCGTTCTTTCTTTTATCTATTAGGATGTGTATTATTTACCCTCGGTTGTGTCTGCTTTGTATTGGATGCACTTAAGCAATAACAAATAAAAAATGACAGAGGAAAACTATTTAGAAGCTAACTTAAAGCAATTTTCTCCAGAAGTTCAGGAAGTTGTCACCAAAGTGTTACAACTGGAAAAAAAGAAGCTCTATCAAAAAGCTCCTCGTCATATTAATGAGGAGATTGTAAAAATCATAAAAGATGTTGTCCAATGAGGCTCAAATCCATTAAACTCTGCAACTTTCGTCAGTTTTATGGGGCTACTCCAGAAATTCAGCTAGCTGGGAGTGAGCGCAATATAACAATTATTCATGGGAACAATGGCGCAGGAAAAACGACATTATTAAATGCATTTACTTGGGTACTTTATGAGGAATTTACCGCAGCATTTGCTAATTCCGAACAAGTAGTCAATAAACGCGCTATTCAAGAGGCAGTTCCGGGAAAGTCTATAGAATATCATGTAGCCTTGAAATTTGATCATGATTATAAATCATATCAGTTAAAACGCAGCTGTTACGCGACTAAAAATCAGGATAATATCGGTTTTGAGAATGGAGAAAGTAAGTTATTTATGCTCTTTGCTGGGGATGATGGGGCTTGGCAGCATCCGATAGAACCCCCTGAAGAGATTATTGGACGCATTTTACCAGCAAGTTTACACCAGTATTTTTTCTTTGATGGCGAACGCATTGATCATATTATTCGTTATCAGAAAAAAACAGGGTTAACGGAAGCGACGAAGGAATTATTAGGGATTAAAGTGTTTGAACGCTCCGTGGAACACTTAAAAAATGCTCGTCGCAGTTTAGAAGAAGAGTTACGTCAAATTGGTAATATTGAAACCCGAAAATTCCTAAAAGAAAAACAAACCTTAGAGGAAGCAACAGAAACGTTACAGCAACGTCAAAATAAAATTAATGAAGAAATTGAGCAAAAGCAGGTTTTAAAAAAGGAATTAGGAGAGCAGTTAATTAAGTTAAGAGGAGCCGAAAATCTCCAAACGAGGAAGAATAGCCTCGAAACTGAAGTGAAAACAACGAGGGAGCGACTGGTTCGTTTAAATCAAAAGGTTAAACAAATAATTTCCAGTCAAGGTTATACTGTGTTAATGAGTGATATTGCAGAGCGTTGTTCTCATTTATTTAAAGGATTACATCAGGGGGGAGAACTTCCCAGTCGGATTAAAAAGCCATTTGTAGAAAGTTTATTAAATCAACAGCGTTGTATTTGTGGAACAGAATTAATTTTAGGGAATGACTCCTACCATCATCTAAAAAATTGGATGGAAGAAGATGGTGGCGCGGAAGTAGAAGAGGCGTTAATTCGTTTAGAAGCTCACATGAACAAAATTGATCAACAGGCGAGTAAGTTTTGGGAAACGGTAGATGAAAGTCAAGAAGAAATAGCCGAGTTAAGACAAAAGTTAAATCATTTAGAAAGCGATTTAGAGAAAGTCAAACAGCAGTTAAGAGAATATCCAGACCAAGAAATTAAAGAGTTACAGCAAGCCGTGGATGAAGCAGAAAAGGAATTAGAGAATTTATTTCTAGAAAAAGGACGTAATGAAATTGAAATTAAACAAAATACTGACAAGTTAGAGGGACTTTCTCGAAAATTAAACCAAGAAGAAAATAAGGAAGAAAAACAGAACCTAGCCCAACGGAGAAGAGAGACAACAGAAAAGGCAATTGCTTGCATTCAAAAGCTAAAAGCTGATGTAGAAAAGCGATTTCGGTTAACTTTAGAACAGAAAGTCCAAGAAATTTTTAGTAACATTTCATTTACGCCTTATTTGCCAAAACTTAATCACAATTATGAGTTAAGTCTGGTGGAGAAAACAACAGAAACAGAACAACTGGTGGCGGCTTCCACAGGAGAAAATCAAATTTTAAGTTTATCTTTAATTGGGGGGATTATTGATCAAGTACGCCAGTGGAGTGCGAATAATACCTTAATTGCCCCTGATAGCAGCACGTTTCCGATGGTGATGGACTCTCCGTTTGGTAGCTTAGATGAGGTATATCGGCGACAAGTGGCAAAGGCGTTACCCAAAATTGCCAATCAGTTAGTGGTTTTAGTAACCAAAACCCAGTGGCGCGGCGAAGTGGAAGCGGAAATGAATGATTTTATCGGCAAACAGTATGTTTTAGTTTATTATTCTCCAAAAGCAGATTGTGAGGAGGACTGGTTAAATATTAATGGTGAGTTTTATCCACTGGTACAACGAAGTAGCAATGGCTTTGAATATACTGAGATTCAGGTAATTTAGCTAACTCAGTTAATCAAGGAGTGGTCTTGCTCAACGCAAAATAACATTTAAGTAAAGCTCATTTAACGCTCAAGAAAGCATTTTTGATGATTTCCCTCTTGATGAGGGATAAACTAGATTCGATAATATAAGGAAGATGCTTAATCCGATTACTCCCCATTGCACTATGGCTCGATATACCTGTACCTTTTCGGTTGCGATTGATCTAGAACAATTACAGTCTTCTTTGAAGGAGATTTTAGAATCCTGTCATTTGGAAATTATTTATGATACGGGAGAATATATCATGGCGCGAGAAGTTCCAAACCGTGCGCCTTTTCCGAAATTAGTCACGGCAGAAGTTTTAATTGACCGCACGACGGCAACTCCCGAACAAGTGCGGATGAATTTAGTGATGAAAAATGAAGAACTCCCCTTGCAAACCAATAATCACTGTC
>CAZTXK010000235.1:0-4151 GCA_964617275.1 uncultured Dactylococcopsis sp.
ATAAACATTTAATTCTTTAATAGTAATGGTTTAATTTTGTATGGTAAATAGCAGAAGCTACAAGGAATTGTGAGCTATGCTAGAAAGAAAGCCATGGGAAAAGAATTGTTATGAGTAACGCAACCATCGAAGAACAAGAATGGGCAAAAGATCAAGCCACTTGGGAAAATTTACGAAGCGCGATCGCTGCTAGTTCCGGCTTTAAAAGCTGGCAACTTGAAAATGGTGTAATCTCTGACTCTCAAAAGAATTTAGACGAGCAAGTTCGGACTTACTTACGAGAAACCCTAGAAACCCTTGCCTATTAATAATACTTGTGCTATTAATGACAGCGACTGTGAGTCGCTCTGTGTTACTAATTGAGGCATGACTAAGGCAATTTCTCAGAAAAAATTCTCTTTATCTGCGCTGCGATCGCGCTTAACAGGCACCACTGCTTTCTATATTTATAAACGCTTATTACAGGCTTTATTAACCTTATTTTTAGCGTCAGTTCTTAGTTTTGCCATTATCCAACTTGCCCCGGGAGACTACCTTGATACTCTCCGTCAAAATCCTCAAATCTCGTCCGAGACAATTAATGATCTCGAACAACGGTTTGGCTTAGATCAACCGCCCTTTGTTCAATACTGGTATTGGTTAGCAGGAATTATTACTCGGTTTGATTTTGGAACGAGTTTTGTTTATTCTCAGTCTGTGACTGATTTAATTATAGAACGTATTCCTGCAACCTTACTATTAACCTTTGCATCAATTTTCTTTACTTGGGCGATCGCGATTCCCTTAGGGATTGTGGGGGCAATTAAACAAAACCAAGGGTTAGACCGATTTTTGCGAGTCATCAGTTACTTAGGGCAAGGGTTTCCCAGTTTAATCACCGCCCTCTTTTTACTCTTTGTCGCCCAAGCCACATCACCCTTATTTCCCGTAGGAGGAATGACCAGTATTAATCATAATGAATTTTCTTTCCTCGGAAAAGTATTAGATATTGGCTGGCACATGATTCTCCCCACCATAGCACTAAGTATCACTGGTTTTGCTGGCTTACAACGGATTACCCGAGGCGAATTGCTCGATGTCTTACGCCAAGATTATGTGCAAACAGCACGCGCTAAAGGGCTACCAGAAAACCGAGTCATTTATGTTCATGCCCTGCGTAATGCCGTTAATCCCTTAATTACCTTACTGGGATTTGAATTTGCCAACTTACTGAGTGGGGCATTTATTGCTGAATTTTTCTTCAATTGGCCCGGCTTAGGGCAATTAATTTTACGAGCCGTATTAGCCCAAGACTTATACTTAGTAATGGCAAGTTTAATGATGGGGGCTTTAATGCTGATTGTGGGAAACCTTTTAGCAGACTTACTCTTACAACAGGTTGACCCTCGAATTAAGCTCGGAAATGATTAATGCTCATTGTAGCGAAGGAGACCCGGAAGATACGCCTATCGTAAGCATCCCTTATTGCTGCTACCTTCCGGTCCTGACAAGGTTCGGGCGTTACGATCGCGTAACTCCGGATCATTTATACTCTAACACAACTGAGGCAAAAACGCGACTATTCAACAACAATTCGCCATTCATGGAGTTCATACCTCACGCACCCATTCTTGACCAAGGGATCATTCTCGACAATCGTTTGGGCTTCTTCGAGACTTGCTGCTTCAAATAAAAGCATTCCCCCACCCAAATCACCCCAATAGCCACTTCGGGCATGATATCCTTTAGCAATCAAATCCTTGACATACGCCACATGGTCAGGGACATATTGATCAAAAGTAGGTTTATCAACAATTCCTTCTTCAAGTTTGACAAATAACGGCATTTCGATAATCAATAATTATTAGGATAGAAAACGAGACGTTAAAAAAGGCAATGAGACTGTGAGTGATCAACAACTGTGCTTTATTGCACTTCTCCCTCCCCCTGCCATTCAAGATCAAGCCAATGCAATTAAAGATCATTTTGCCACTGTTTACGAAAGTTCCCATGCCAAAAAATCCCCTCCCCATATTACCCTACAACCCCCCTTTAAATGGGAAAAAGATCAACTTTCTGAGCTGAAAAAGACGCTCAAGCAATTTTCCCACAGCCAAACTGCTATCCCTGTTACTTTATCAGGTTTTGGGGCATTTCCCCCCCGCGTGATTTACATTCATGTGGAAAAAACCCCAGAATTACTCAATATTCAAAATACGTTATTAACCCATTTAGAACAACAGTTAGGCTTAGTTGATCCCGTCGCCAAATCTCGTCCCTTTGTTCCTCACATGACAGTTGCATTTCGGGATTTAAGTAAAAGCAATTTTCATCAAGCATGGGAAGTTTATAAGGATCAGCGATTTGACTATCAATTTACTGTTAATGAATTAACCTTGCTTCTGCATAATGGCAAATTTTGGGAAATTGGAGAAACGTTTACTTTTTCCCCTAAATTTTAATCAAATGCAATCCCAGTTAGTCTTAGTAAAAGCATATTATACTGTTATACACTTCTCTAAAATAACCAAGTAAAATTGATATGGGTATGGAATGGATTGTCTTAATTGCCAGTTTAGTTATTGTATTTCTCGTTTTAAAAGCTATTTTGAGAATGGCAATTGTTACGCTCACGACTGCTTTTCAGATCTTAATAATTTTAATTGTTCTTCGAGTATTTTTCTTGGTCATGCCAGAAGAGATTGTTCAACAAATTCAAGAATTGCCGAATACAATTAGTAATCTTTTATTCCCCTCATAAATCTTGTCTTATCCGTATAATGAACGATAATATTAAACAACTCTTAGCACGTTATCATTCTCTCATTGATGAGGCAAAAGCGTTTGAAGACTGCATGGCAGATCCGACTCCTACCTGTTTAACGGTTAATCCCTTGAAAACCACGCCAAAAGCAGTCATCAATTTTCTCCAAAAGCAGAATCTTGAATTTCAACCGCTATCTTGGTATCCCCATAGTTTTCGGATCGAACATTGGAAAAAACCAGGCTTAACCCTACCTTTTGTTAGCGGTTGGTATAACCTACAAGAAGAAATTGCCTTAACTTCGGTGCAGACGCTAGATCCGCAACCCCAAGAATATATTTTAGATTTGTGTGCTGCCCCAGGAGGAAAAACGGTACAAATTGCCCAAAGATTAATCGGAAAAGGCACAGTGATCGCTAATGAAATGCAGGTATCTCGCCTTTCTTCTTTACGGGCAATGTTGGATCGGATGGGGCTATCTAATGTCGTAACAACCAATTATGATGGTCGTAATATTCCCTTACCCCATCATTCCTTTGATCGCATTTTAGTTGATGCCCCTTGTTCAGGTGAAGGGGCAACTCGGAAGGCAAAAAGGGGTCAAAAACCCAAAAATCCTAACTATAGCTTGAAAATTGCAACGAGACAGCGACAACTCCTCGATCGCGCTTTAGATTTAGTCAAACCCGAAGGAATTATTGTCTATAGTACCTGTACCTTTGCCCCAGAAGAAAATGAAGCCGTCATTGATGCAGTCTTAGGGAATCGCGGGGAGTTAGAATCTGCTGAAATTCCCAACTTAAAAGGGATACCTGGGGTACGTCACTGGGAAGGGCAAGAGTTTCGCCAAGACTTAGTTAAAGCCCAACGCTATTTTCCTCATTTTAATAATACAGGGGGCTTTTTTGTCGCTCGGATTAGGCGTAATAATGTTGATTTGAAACAGGAAACTCCAGTCAAAGAAGAAAGTGAAGCCTCGCCGTTAAAACCATTATCAGAAACCTCCCCTTTAGACTGGTTTGCTGATCGTTTTGGGATTAACCCCAGTCTTTTCTCTTGCTATCAATTATGGGTAAAGGGGAAAGATAAAATTTGGTTGGGAGAAAAGCAATGTCAACCCCCACCACAGATTTTAGTTCAAACCTTGGGAATGCCTTTGATGAGAGTGGGATATAAACCCACCACGGCAGCTTTACAGCGATTTGGTTCGGATATTAGCTGCCATGTCATTAAACTAGAAAATTGGGAAAGCGTGCAATGGTTTTTACAAGGAAAATCCCAAGCTGTTACTTCCTCTACAACAGGATCAGGTTATGTTCATGTGCGTTATGGCAATTACGAATTAGGCTGTGGTTTGTATAAAGATGGAATTCTTCAGTCTCAACTCCCAAAATTTCTAAGATTGCAA
>CAZTXK010000236.1:0-4145 GCA_964617275.1 uncultured Dactylococcopsis sp.
CATAGTTTAGCATTTCGAGATCATTAAAATTATCTCCGATCGCGATCGCGTTTTGATCTTGTAAGCCTAAAATTTCCTCTACCAGATACCGAACGGCTTTCCCTTTACTTGCGCCGGGGTGACAGGCTTCCACAAAATAAGGGTTAGATTGGGTTAAATACAGTTGTTCCTCGGAATAAAGCTGTTTGAGTTTGGCTAATAAGGCTTTTGTCACCTCTGGTTCAGCACTCATCGCAAGAATTTTAGTCGGGCTTTGGTCTAAAAGGGAGCGTAAATCACCGACAGCATTGGCTTGAATGCGACTGCGTTCGATATAAAGTTCGGTATCTTTCGTTACTTCCCGCACATATAATTGGTCATCCAGATAAAAATGGACATCAAGGGAAGATCGCAACGCCGGTTGTTCGCAAAAGTCTAATAATTCTTGGGCTAAAGGAATGGGAACGGGTAAATGCCAAAGGTTTTCTTGGGTTTTGGGATCTTTAATCCAGGCTCCATTATAGGAAATCACGGGTAAATCACTCCCAATGGCTTGAGCAAAATACAATGCCGAGCAATACATCCTCCCTGTGGCAAGAGTTACTTGAATTCCTTTCTCCTGTATGGCTTTTAAGGCTTCAATTACGGCAGAATTAACTTCATTGGACTCGCCAGCAATTGTTCCGTCAATATCAAGAATAACGAGACGAATATCCTCGGAATCCCGGTAGCTAACAGACTCAGTCATAATTCTCCCTGCATTATTGAACAAAACTATGTTACCTTTAAATAAACATTAAGCATTATTAAGCAATCGCTTTTAGGGTAGAAATAATACTCATGGTAGGATTTATCAAAAGAATTTTTGGATCAAACTCAGATAATAACGATAACAACGAAGAGAAACCAAAACGTCAAAAAGCCTTTTATCTTGATCCTGATGAGGCAAAAACTTATGGCGACATTGACTATATGCGCGAATCTAGGAAAACAAGAAAGACGTTTCCCAAAACTTTAGATAATCCTGAAGGAAGTGAGTTAGTAGAAGAGGTTTCCGCAATGGATAAAAAATCTCTTTCTAAATCCAACTCTAATCAGGAAACTCAGGAGGAAAGAAAAGCGGAACCGTCTCAAGACATTGCCCCCGAAAAAAATATGTCTTCGGCAAAAGATGATCCCGCACTTCAGCAACGTCGTAAATCCGATTCTAGCTTAGATGCCTTCAGAAATATGGCTCGGGATATTAAGAAAGAATAGTTATTCGTTATTGGTTATTCGTTATTTGGTAACTGGTAACTGATCACTGATCACTGGTTTACAAAGGACAAAATTGCTATGCTGACTGAAGAAAAAAGCCAAACCCAATTCTATACTTGGAAGGGTTATCAATGCGCTTATGAAGTACGAGAGTCTAACTTAACCAATCAAGAGTCTCCTGTCGCGCTACTCTTAATTCATCCCATTGGCGTGGGATTATCGCGACGATTTTGGGATCGCTTTTCTCAACAGTGGCAAGGGGGCAGCGGTATAGAAACCATTTATAATCCAGACTTGTTAGGGTGTGGCGAGACAGCTGCCCCACGAGTGGCTTATTATCCAGAAGATTTTGCCGCTCCTCTTAAATATCTAATCGAAAATATTATTAAAAAGCCAGTGGTCATTGTTTCTCAGGGGGCTTCTTTTCCCATTACCTTAGAGTTATTGGGGATGACTGCTTCTGAAAATATTGCAGGGTTGATTTTAGCCGGACCCCCTGCCTGGTCGATTATTACGCAGCCTAAATCCCAGCGTCAACAACGTTGGCTGTGGAATTTGTTTAACTCCCCATTAGGAGGATTATTTTATCGGTATGCCCGTCGTCGTCAGTTTTTAGAGTCGTTTTCTGTGCGCCAGTTATTTGGGAAAGCTGAGGATGTGGATCAGCAGTGGTTAGATATGCTGAAAGCTGGTTCAGAAGATATGGCAAGTCGTCATGCGGTGTTTTCTTTTTTAGCAGGATTTTGGCGGAAAAATTACGAAAGCGCGATCGCGCAAATTACTCAACCCACTCTGGTTTTAATGGGAGAAACGGCTTCTAGCATTAGTAAAGATAGTCAGCCAGAACCGCCTCAACAACGCATTGATCAATATTGTCAAACGCTTCCCAATGGAGAGGGAAAAATTCTTCCTGGGCGCAATGTTCTTCCCTATGAATCAACCACAGCTTTCACGGAAGCTTGTCAGGAATTTCTGCAAAAAATTCGTTCTTCCCTATAATTTCGTCCTTTGTAAAGCAGTGACCAGTTACCAGTGATCAGTGACCAGTTACCAGTTACCAAATAACTAATAACTAATAACTAATAACTAATGACTAATAACTTGCGATACCCAACTCCCATGTAAGCCATAAGGAATATGATATTTTAAGCCTAATCGGGCTGTTTCTTCTAGGGTTTTTCCTTCTAGGATTACTAACTCGGAACGATGCTTTTTCCCATTGTAAACTAAGGTCAAAACCCAACCCTCATCTTCACCTTGAGTATCAGGTTTCGGAACAAAAATCGGTTCGCTGACAAAACCGTGAGGCGCAGCACTCCATACTAGACGCTCTTGGGTTTCCCAATCATATTTTAAGATTCCCTGTAAGGGAGCATTGCCTCTTGGCTGATGAGCCGTTGCCATAAATAAATAGCGGTAGGGTTGCCCAACTTTATCGGGATGAATTTCAGGAAATTCGCAACACCGAGGTTCAACTAATTCTTTATCAACCGTTTCAGTTTCTAAATTAAGGGTAAATCGCCATAATTGACCGGGATATAACGCCTCAAAATCTACATCTCGGAAATCAGAATTCGGATCAACTTCAGGAAAATCAGCATAACAAATAGAATCAACACATAAGCGCTGATTATTTACCTCAAACGCATTCCCATGATGGAAAATAAATCCCGCCTTGACTTCTAATTTTTTAACGCTTTCACTGCTATTTTTATCTCGGGGAATTACCCAAACTTGACTATTTTCTTCAGGATAAAACTTAATACATTCTCCCGCGCCTCGTAACCCTAAAACAAAGGGAATGGGATTAAACTTAACAGGATTTTGGAAGAAGATATAGTAATGAGGCGTAATGGCAAAATCATGAATAAAAGCAAACCCAGGCACACTATGACTCTGTTTTCTTAACAGATTGAAATTGGTGTCAAATTCATAAGTATGAATCGTGGTTGATAAACCGGGTTCAATATAAAAGTTAATTAAACAGGGCTGATTATTATTAAGAACGGATTGCGGTTCTATCCAAGGATGCGCGGAAAATGCGTCCTTTTCTCCTAAAATACCATTCAGTTGATCCGTTCCTAAGGTTTCTAAAGTTTTTGGATCTAGACGATGGGGTAAGCCTCCTTCCCATAACGCCAGTAGTTTATTCCCCCAATAAATCACATTCGTATTGGCAATGTTTTTTTGCTTAAAGTCAAAGGCATTTTTAAGAAAGCCTCCCGGTTTTTGAGTGCCAAAGACATTCCGATATAAAATCGTTCCCGCCTCTTGTTCTTCCACAAAACCTTGGGTGCGAACAAAGCGGTTTTGAAAATGAACTTTTCCTTCTTGAAACGAAAATTGGCAAATCATGCCATCTCCATCAAAGGGATGTTGCACAGGAATCCCATTAATATCGAGTAACCCGGGCCCATTCCGAAATAAGGTTCCCTGTAACGAGTTGGGAACACTTCCAGAAATTAGTTCTAATTCGTAACTTTCTTCTCGCCGTTGTGATTGATAGCCGCGTTGCCATTCTTTTTGAGAATAGGGTTTTTCTTGTTGGGGGGTGGACTTACTCGCTAAAGAAGTCATAGCTTCTAGTTTTGCTTCATAAAACTTTACATCTATCACTTATAACAGTTTTCGGGGCTTGAGTGCATCTATGCTAAGAATGAGGTGAATAATATGAAGAAATGTTAAAAGTAAGGGAAGTAAGACAATATTTCCTTAGCCATGTCTGAATTGAATAGCAACTCCTGGAAGGTAAAAGCGGTTCTCCTCGGGGCAAGTCCTTTAGTTATTTTACCAAGTTCTGCGATTTCCCCTGCATTACCAGCAATTCAAGATTATTTTGCTCATATCAATAATTCTGAGTATTGGGTAAGACTGATTTTAACGATGCCAGCCCTTTCCATTATCGTTGG
>CAZTXK010000237.1:0-4115 GCA_964617275.1 uncultured Dactylococcopsis sp.
TGACCTTTCCCTACACATCGAAGGTAAACTCCCTGAAGACATCCAGGGACATTTTTTTATGGTTGCACCGGTAGGAACCATTGATTCAGGAGGACTTCCTCATCCCAATGGCGATTCTTTAATTAACGGAGATGGGATGATTTATCGCATTGACTTGAACCAAGCTACCCTGAAGACAAAACTGGTGAAACCCCCGGATTACTATGCTGATGCCGCTACCCAATCAGGTCGCCAATACGCATCCTATGGTTTTCGTAACCATGGTTTGGCTCGCTTCTCATTTTCCCTAGGATTACGGGATCAGCTCAATACTGCTTTTTTACCCATGCCTTTCCCCTCTGATGCTCAACAACGGCTTTTAGTGACTTATGATGCCGGTCGTCCTTTTGAAATTGATACAGAGAGCCTCGAAACCGTCACCCCAGTAGGGGCTAATGCCGAATGGCGATCCGAAACCGCAGGATTTAATTTTCCCTTTCCCCCAATTTTAAGTACCGCTCATCCTGCTTTTGATGCATATACCGAAGAAATGTTTTCGGTTAATTATGGTCGCTCCGTTGAGAACTTCTTAAAAAGCATTCCGCTAACGCTTCAGTTACAAGAATTTCCCAAGGAAATGACTGATTTTATCGCCGCCATTGGCGGTTTTTTTAGCGCAGAATTAATCCAAAGGTTGTTCAAGGTATTTGATCAGCTTTTTGAGAGTGCTAGTGAGGAGATGATTCAAGCTCTCGAAGCCATTGCAGGGATTGAACTCGAAAATTTTGTTTATTTAATCCGTTGGAATGGGCAAAGTAACCTAGAACGCTGGAAAGTGGTATTAGCGGATGGGTCACCGATCAAAATTGAACAAACGATGCATCAAATTGGCATCAGTCAAGACTATATCGTTTTAATGGACACCGCTTTCATTGCTGGTATGGAACAAGTCCTTAATAATCCCATTCCTGAATCGAAAAAATTAGAAGCGTTACTGAGAGAGGTTCTAGAAACTCCCCCTAATCCTGATTCCGTCATTTATATTATTCCTCGTCAAAACTTGAAACGAGGACAATTTCCCGCATGGGAGGAAACCGAAGTGGAAGTGGTGGCTCAAAAGCTAACCCTTCCCATGGAAGCTGCTCACTTCTTAATGGACTATGAAAATCCTGAAGGACAAATAACTCTCCATGTTGCCCATATTTGTGCTTGGAATGTAGCCGAGTGGATTCGTAACTATGATGTTTCTGCTTATGATGACCATTCCCCTCTCCCTAAAGGAATCTATTCTATGGAAAACAGTGAAATGGATATTAGCCGTTTCGGTCGCTATGTGATTAAGGGGAAAACAGGAGAACTAGTTAAGTCTAACATTATTCATGAAACTCCTTTAACTTGGGGACCAGGATTATATGCCTATTTAGATCGCTTACCCTCTGGGCTTCCCCCAGCCCAACTGGACAATATTTATTGGGTTTCCTTTGGGCTTTGGTCTCACTTGATTACAGAATATGGGAAACGCCTTTATGAAGATTATCAATATCGCGTTTTTACAATGAGTGAAGTGCTTGCATTAGCCAAAGCAGGAATTCCTTGTTGTTTATTGCGTTTAAATACAGCCAATATGGAAATTGCCGATAGTTATCAAGTGCCAACAGGAATCATGATTTCTTCGCCTCAATTTATTCCTCGTCAATCTTCTCAAGGGGAATCAACAGATGGTTATTTGCTCTGTTCCGCTTTTACCAATGAAAGGAGTGAATTTTGGTTATTTGAGGGAGAAAACCTAAGGCAAGGACCTATTTGTAAACTTTCTCATCCGTCTTTGAACTTTGGCTATAGTTTACATACCACTTGGTTACCAAGCGTTGACTCTCGAAAAGCGAGCTATCAAGTTCCCGTCAATGTTGATTATGAAGCCATTCTTGCTCAACAATCGGATCCGATGATTCAAAAATTATTTTACGAAGAAATTTATCCCCATTTTTTTGATTTTTCGACAACCTTGGATTAGCCTTACGAAACGATCGCGCTAGCTATTGATTATTTAATAACAATTCGCTCAAATAAGTGCGGAAGCAAGTTCACTTGGTTGATAAGCAACAGATAGTTAATGGGTGAGGTATCGGAAACGACAATCATGATTTAGAGGGGGCGAATTTGGCGTAGGGTTTCGCGATTGCCTTCGGCAAATGGCGGAGCCATATCGCGCTCCAAATCTGTTTCATCATAATGCAAATCAGCATGATGCTCTTTTAAGAAGGCATCCACCTCCCAACGGGAAGATAGTTCTAAAATCCGCCCAACTTCAGCATGAGTAATTTTTTCTTGTTGGTAAGCCTGGATAACTAGGGCTTCTAGAATCTCACGGCTTAAATCATTGCGGTTGAAATGCTGAACCAACTCATCGGGAAGGTTGAGGGTAATTTGCATAGTCAGGGGAGGGTAATTGTTCTGTTACTGATATTTTGGCATAGCTGGTAAAAGGGAAGAAAAGATTACGATTTGACACTCCCCAGCCTAAAGGCGTGGGGATTCTTGGTTCTAACCTATGAACTAGGTTCACAGGACGACTCGACTTGCTGCGATTGGACTTGTCCAACCACAGTAGAGGTCAAATCTCCCCAAGCGTTTTCAGGGTCTAGCCCTGCCGTTCCCCAGTGCCCCTGGGTACGGAGTCCTTCTCTCAAGATGTTGATAGCAGCATTCTCATCACGGTCTAAGTTAGTCCCACAAACACAAGTGTGAGTCCGTGTTGACAATGCTTTCTTGACAATTCGTCCACAGTTAGAACACTTTTGGCTTGTATAGTGAGGCGGTACTGCTACCGTTACTTTACCAAACTTACTACCAAAGTATTCTAACCAGACACGAAATTGATACCAACCAACATCTGAGATTGATTTAGCAAGATTATGATTTTTGACTAAATTTTTAACCTGTAAGTCTTCATAGGCGACCAAGTCGTTAGACAGGATTACGCAACGCGCCAGTCTCTTGGCGTGTTCACTACGCTGCCTACTTATTCTCAGGTGTTTCTTAGCTAATCGTTGTCTTGCCTTTTTACGATTAGACGAGCCTTTTTGTTTCCGAGACAACCGACGCTGGCATCGTTTTAACTCTTCTTCTCCTTTACGAAGAAACCGAGGATTTGGTTCTTTATGTCCCTTGCTGTCAGTATAGAAGTCAGCCAAACCAACATCTAAACCAATGGCTTGTTGAGTTGGTTCAACTTCTTCCTTGATATCGGCATCAATACCAAACTGACAGTAATAGCCGTCAGCGCGTCGGACTAATCGAACCCGTCTAATCTGTTCTTTTGAGTAGAAAAAGATATCCCGACTCCCAATCAGCTTGACTCGACCAATTCCATTCCCATCGGTAAAAGTGATGTGTTTTTTAGTATTAGGATCGAGTTTCCACCCTGTTGTCTTGTATTCAACGGAGCGATTATTCTTTTGGTATCTTGGATATCCTTTCTTGCCAGCTACCTTCTTTTTACAATTATCGAAAAATCGACTAATTGCAGACCAAGCCCTTTCCGTAGCAGACTGTCTAGCTTGGGAATTGAGTTTCTTAGCCCATTCATACTCCTCAGCTAGGAGTTTACACTGCTTATTCAGGTCATACTTGGTCGCACCATGATTGTCTTCCCAGTAACGAAGTGCTTTATTTCGGATGAATTGAGTCGTCCGAATTGCTTCGTCAATGGCAGTGTATTGAGTTTTCTTGGCTTTTACTTTATACTCAATGACAAACATGGCTTAAGCTGGTTAAAGTAGCTGAAATTATTATAACATAGATTAAACGGAGTTTGTTAAGTTCAAGATGCCTTGAACCTTTCACTTAACTCACCTTATATCCCTGCTCTAAAGAGACAGGGTTTTACGGCGATCATGATAAATATAGCAATATGATCTGATTTGTAAAAAGCAGTTATAGGTTTAATCCTCCCTAGCCTTTGTAAGGGGGGAATTAAAGGGGGGATCCTAGGTAAAAATTTACAACTGATTTAGGATTGCTATAGGGTTCTAACCAGTTTACTTCAGGTAATTTTGTGATGCTTTCAGGATACACCATTCAAGAAACGATCGCGCAACGAACCAATACCATTATCTTCCGTGGCATTCGAGAGA
>CAZTXK010000238.1:0-4097 GCA_964617275.1 uncultured Dactylococcopsis sp.
ATTAAAAATTCTCCCCAATCACAATTAATCGATCGCGCTCTTCAAATTGGATCGGGGTTGATTTAACAGGATTAATAACAATTCCATAACTTTGAAACTCTTGCGTCGCTAAACTCGAACAACGATAGCCAATGGCAATTTCCCCTTTTTCCTGCGCTGATTTCATTAGAGTATAAAAAGAAACGGGTTTTTGTAATTGGATATAATTATAAATTGGCTTTAAGTAAATTTCACAGCCGTTCGGTTCGAGTAATTCATTAATGACATCACTACATAAAGGGTTTTCTGCAATTTGAGAGATCATTAAACTGGTTAGACGATCGCTGACAATAAAATCATCCACTTGCGCGATCGTTGCTAACTGTTGATTCCGACTATCCATCATCTCACTGGTAATCGAAAAAGGATATCCTCCCTCTTTTGCAATTTGGCGTAAATGGAGAAGAGAAGTAAGTGTAATTCCGTCTGCTTCTTCTGCATCTAACTCATCAGAATAAGCTAGAAGAATAATATGATCAATAACTTGTAACGGTAAACGATTTAATAATTGTCGATCCGTGATATCTCCTTTTTGAAATAAGACACTGAGATGTTGTAAGCGTCTTAATTTCGGGCTAGATTGTTGCGCGATCGCGGTATCATCAGTAATCACCGTCGCCACTGATCCTAACGTGACATAAGCATCTAATTTCTGAATAATGGTTTCCGCTTGTTCATTCCAACCTAAAATCAAGAATTTTTCAGGTTTTTTTCCCACTGTGCGATTTCTTAAAGACTGCTCAGAAAATTTGATACGCTCTCGATTTTCCCATAACTGAATATCACGAAAACTCTCCGCAATCACAATTATTTTATCCCCTTGCTGTAAAATTGTATCAGGAGAAGGTTTTAAGCAGGGATCACCATTTTTGGGACAGTAACCAATCACAATTGCATTTTTATAAGCAAAAACTGTTTCGGAAAACGTTGCGCCTGATAACGTTGTTACTGGGTCAAAATAAATCTCATTTCCGGCAAAAGATAATAACTCTAAATAAACTCTTGATAATCCCGGTTGCCGACAGATTTGAGCAATCACTCGGGCAATAAAATCACCTGTCAAAACAAATTCAACTCGATCTTTCCCTACCGTTTCTGCAATTTGTAGATTCTTCGGGTTTTGAATTTCAGTTACAATACGATAAGGTTCTTCCCGACGATCTGGATTATTAGAAAGGGCTAAAAGCGTTTTAATTACACTGGTATCAGGACGGTCACTTTCTTCAGGAGGAAGAATAATAATTGACTTAGCGCGATCTAAATTAGTAATTTTTAAGTCAAATAAATCCGTAGCAACCCCTTGACGACAAATGACTCGTAACCGTCGCGTTTTCTTAATCCGATTTCGGATTTCTTCCTCCATTTCTACTTTATCTTTATCCCCAAGAATAATTACCGTTACTGGAATGCGCTCGTCATCAATTAATAATAACTCTGAAAGGATTGGAAAAATTTGAGTTGACCAACCTAAAATAACAATATGATCCGATTCTAAAACTTGTGAACGTCCTCGACGTAACTGATAAAGTTTACTTTCAATTCCAGCAACAATGACCCCAATAATAATGCTAACTGTAAATAAATTAAAGAGGATTAAAATTAGCATACTAAATCGAGTGGGCCATGGTAATCCCTCTGTGGGATCCCAAGAAATTAAGGTTGTAATTAAAAATGACCAAATTTGATCCGCAAGCGTAGGTTGAGAAGCATAGCCTGTTTCCCAAGTGATAAAAGAAACGGTTAAAACAACAATTGCACCAATGATAATTAGCCAACCTAAAAGAGCAATTGATCCTCTTGAAAGTAAATTATCAAAGGCATATCGTAATCGTTCGCGCCAAGGAGGATTGTTCATTAGAAACCGTCATCAAATATAATTAAATTTTAACAAAAATCAAAAAAGCAATTAGGAAAAACTGGTAGCTTTCCAGTTTCATCGCTTAAAATGAAATTAGGAAAATCAAATTGGTAATGAATGCAATTCCCTAAAGTTGGTAAAATTAATCGTCCTTTATCTTGGTTGGTCACCATTGTGACTGTTAGTAGTTTAACCATTGGTACGATAACTTATTTAAATCGGGGGAGACAGGATTATAACTTAGATGAGCTAACTGTCACCGTAGAACGTCAAAATCTCCAATTGCAAATTGAAGCCAGTGGGACAGTCCAACCCATTCAAAGTGTTAATATTAGCCCTAAAACTGCCGGACGCATCGAAGAACTCTATGTGGAACAAGGAGACTCGGTGGAAAAGGGAGAAGCCATTGCTCGCATGGAAAATGAGCAGTTGGAAGCGCAAGTGGAGCAAGCCCAAGCTAATTTAGAAGAGGCTTTAGCCCAGTTAGCCCAAGCCCGAGCTGGTTCTCGTTCCGAAGAGATTGAACAGGCTAGTGCTAGTTTACAACAAGCCCAAGCGCGACTGGCTCAAGCCCAAGCCCGAATTCCTGAAAATATTCAACAATTACAGTCTCAGGTAGAAGCCGCCCAGTCTCAGTATGAATTAGCAGAAAAACGCCTCAATCGCAATGAAACCTTACTCGCAGAAGGCGCAATTTCTCAAGATCGCTTTGATGAGGTGCGTAATCAGTATCGTAACGCCCAAGCCAATCTCGCCGAAGCCCGTCAACGCCTACAACAAGCCAAAAATACCGATCGCCCGGAAATTGAAGGTCTGGAAGCAGAGGTTTCCCAAGCCCGAGCCAATTTACAACAGTTAAAAAATGGGAGTCGTCAAGAGGAAATTGATCGCTTAGAAGCAACGGTTCGTTCTGCAAGAGGGCGATTGCGAGAAGCCCAAATTCAACTGGAAGATACCTTGGTTCAAGCTCCCTTTACAGGGATTGTCTCTCAAAAATACACCACAGAAGGCTCGTTTGTTACCCCCACGACTTCTGCATCCAGTACCGCTGCCGCTACTTCCACCTCCATTATTGCCCTTGCTGACGGCTTAGAAGTCTTGGCAAAAGTCCCAGAAATTGATGTGACTTCTTTACAGACGGAACAACCAGTGGAAATCATTGCGGATGCGTTTCCTGATCAGACGTTTGATGGGGAAATTCAATTAATCGCCCCAGAAGCAGTGGTGGAAGACAATGTTACGTCTTTTGAGGTGAGAATTGAGTTACTATCAGGGTTGGAAAAATTACGCTCAGGGATGAATGTGGATGTCACGTTTTTAGGGGATGAAACGGAGGCTTTGGTCATTCCCACGGTAGCCGTTGTTACCCAAGAGGGGGAAACCGGGGTTATGGTAGTTAATGAGGAAGAAGAACCCGAGTTTCAACCTGTAACCTTGGGATTAACCATGGAAAATCAGACTCAAGTTTTAGAGGGTTTAGAAGAGCGCGATCGCGTTTTTATTGATTTGCCACCAGAATTAATGCAAGATCGTTAATTTTCAATCAATTTTTTTGGATAAAAAGATGCTAGAATAAAGGGAAAGAGGTTAGAATTTAGCCACGGTCTAGCAAAGGGCTAGGGGCAAACATCCAAGCAGGGCAAAATTAGATTATTCTTCTAAAAGATAAAAATAATGAGTGAAACCGAATTAACCATCCCTGAGGAAGTAACATTTGAAAGCGCGATCGCGCTCACCCAAGACTTGCTCAGCAAAATGGAAAGCGGAGAAATCAAAGAAACAGAAATTGAAAAGAGTGTTAGTAACCTGGTAAGTACATCTAATGGAGCGCGAGGCTTTTTTGTCACCTACCTTACCGCAGAAAGTGAGCTTCCCGATCATCCTTCATCAGCAGTATTAAAGGCTTTAGAAACCTCTCCTGAATTAGTCAGCGAATTACTCGTTAAAAACATCGCCATGTCAACCGCAATGGCAATTACTCACCGCCGTCAGAATAACGAAAGCAACGCCCAAGGATCCGATCGCGTTCAACAGCGCAGTCTTCAGCTTTGTAAAAAACTTAATAATAATCTGATCCCA
Source organism: uncultured Dactylococcopsis sp. (assembly GCA_964617275.1). GTDB lineage: Bacteria > Cyanobacteriota > Cyanobacteriia > Cyanobacteriales > Rubidibacteraceae > Halothece. Next base: position 3,977 of record CAZTXK010000238.1, read on the forward strand.
GAAAAAGCCCAACAGATGCGAGACAGCGCTTTAACTGGGAAAGGAGAAGCCCAAGTTGCCTTTTTTGAACGTTGGGGATATGATGGGCAGCAACGAAGCGCGATCGCGCAAATATTAGAAA
>CAZTXK010000239.1:0-4086 GCA_964617275.1 uncultured Dactylococcopsis sp.
AACCTATCAATCCACTCGCAGCCACTCCTAAAACAAGCCAACTTAAAAAGCAAGTGCGGGTTAAGCCTAAAGCCCGTTCAATGGTTTCTTCGGTAATGGGGAAATCAGGATTTCCTAACAATGGTTTCTTTTTCACGAACCCTTGATAGGTATTTTCTCCCCCTAATTGTACGCCTAAAACCACCGCATAAGCGCATTCACTCCAGCCGGCATTGGGGCTAGGATCTTGCGTTGCATCTCGTTTTCCCACTTGCCATACTTGCAGAGGTTTTCTGCCAATTAAGCCCATGCTTAACACCGTGAGACGACAAGGAAGCCAAGTCAAAATATCTTCAAATTTGGCACTAAACCAGCCGATATCGGTAAAGGGTTCTCGCTGATAGCCAATCATGGAATCAAGGGTGCTAGCGGCTTTATAAGCGAGGGTAAAAGGAACAATCCCAACATTGGGAATTAATAACCCCACAATGGCATAAAATAGAGGCGCAGTCACCCCATCGGTAGTATTTTCGGCGATGGTTTCTAATACGGCTCTTAATATTTCTGGGGGAGATAAATTTTCGGTGTCTCTTCCTACGTAATAACTGAGTTGGGTGCGAGCAGTTTCGATGTCATTATTTTTTAAAGGCGTTAAAACCGCGATCGCGGCTTGATGTAAACTACGACCCGCAAAACAGCTTGCCAAAAGAATTACTTCTATGGTAAATCCCAACCCCATGGAAAGTTGTTTACTAAAATAAACCAGCCCCCATCCTAAGCAGCCACTTCCGATCATTAATCCCATTCCTAATCCCACCCCTGCGATTCGACGTAAGAGAGAATTCTTAGTGAAATCTGTCACCGTTTTACTAACAAAGGAAATAATCGTTCCCATTCCTTGCACAGGATGAGGAAGCCTCGGGGGATCAGCGATCAGATAATCAAGGAAAGCCGCCATTAATAACGCTGCCATCGCAAAATCAATCATTATCCATTAAACAACAAAATTGGTTTCTTCTCCTTGCGCGGCTTGCCAACTGCGAGCATCATAATAAAGATCAGCTAGGCTAATACTATAAAGAGCTTCTTTTAATTTCTGATACAGTTGTCGCCATAAACTATAAGTTACCCAGTCTTCTGCTTGCTCAACATTGGGACGATGATGCGGCAGCGGATCAATGGTTTCTCCCACAGCTTCTAAAATTTGTCCTAAAAAAATTTCCCGAGGTTCTCTCGCCAGTCGATAGCCTCCCTGCGCTCCCCGTACCGATGTTACTAAGCCCCCTTTTCGCATGGCAATCAAAAGTTTTTCTAAATAAGCGGGGGGAATTCCCTGACGAGAAGCAATTGCTTTCACTGAAGTGGGAGTGAGACGGGATTGTAAACTTAAATCAAGGAGAGCTTTAACGCTGTAGTGTCCACGAGTCGTTAATTTCATGTTCGGGAATTAATAAAAACGAGAGTAACTAAACAGCGATCGCGCTCTTTAGCTGACCCATACTATTACCCTATCATTGATTGATTCAGTTAGTTCCAGACAGTAGCTTTTTGCTTTTTCCGTGAATTTTGCGTCATTGGCAATAAAGACTCTCGGTAAGGGAAGTTAATAGGAATGTCGAAACTGTTCCCTGTGCTAAGAAAGGAATCCCTCGCTGATTATGGCATAGATTTTGATTATTTTAAAAAAAGAATTAGCAATGATTGATTTATTCAAACAGATGTAATATAGTTATTCAAGGTTGCTTATCCTTGAGCCAATAATTCGATTGCACTTGGGGATAAAAAACCGCTAAAGTAGAAAAGTGAAACTAAATAATTAAGAGTTCCAGTTGATGGCACAGAAAAAAGGAAATCCTCTAACTGGTGAGGCTTTACTCCAAAAAGTTAAAGACTTAGGAAACCTCAGTAGAGAAGAAAAAGCAAAGGCTTGTGGATACTACACCGAAACAAAAAACGGTGTCCAACGAGTTAATATGATGAAATTTCTTAATGCCCTAATGGATGCAGAGGGAATTCACCTTGATAGTAATGGAAATGGTCGAGGACGAGGAGGGCGCTCGGCTAGTTATAAAATTAGTGTCCAGTCTAATGGCAACTTATTAATTGGAGCCGCTTACACCAAAAAAATGGGCTTAAAGCCCGGGGATGAATTTGAAATTACTCTCGGACGTAAACATATTCATCTCAAACAAATCACTGGCTTTGATGAGGAAGATGAGGAGTAATTCCTTGTCACTTCCCCCCCATCACAAGTTATGATCTAAGCAAATGCAGGTAAACTTTAAGTTTGCCTAATTCTTACTGCAACGTTGGTGACTGCCAATAATGTTTTTTGATCTACAAGTAAGACCTATAAGGGAACCAACCCCTCTTGTGGCAGTAAACCGGGCGTAGTACCCGGAAACTTAAAGCAAGATGTCGGTGCCCACCTGACTACAGGAAGGTCAGAAGCTGAGGTAAAACGGCGTTGCGGTAATTAAGAAACTACCCTCTTAGCATTGTGCTAGGGGGGTTGTTTTGTTATGTTGGGGGAATAATTGTAAGATAAACCACAATTTTTTTGGGTTATGAAGAATGTGATCTCCCCTGTTGCAACGTTTCCAGCAACGGTTACCCAGCTTGGGAATGGCTTAACCGTAATCCACCAGCAAATGACAACAACGCCTGTGGTGGTGACAGATGTTTGGGTAAATGCAGGGGCAAAATGGGAACCTTGGTGGGGCATTGCCCATTTCTTAGAGCATTTAGTCTTTAAGGGAACCAAACGTATTCCACCGGGATGGTTTGACTATCTTGTGGAAAATTATGGGGGAATGGCAAACGCAGAAACCAGTTATGATTACGCCCATTTTTTCCTCACCACTGCAGCCAGTCATTGGCAAAAGATGTTGCCTTACCTATCGGAATTACTGTTACAGGCGGAAATTCCAGAGGAAGAGTTTTTATGTGAACAAGGGGTGGTGTTAGAGGAAATTCGGCAAACTGAAGATGATCCCGATTGGTTTGCGTTTCAAGCCCTTTGTGAGAGTTTATATGATCAGCATCCTTACGGGCGATCCATTTTGGGAACGGAAGAGGCTGTATTAGCGCGATCGCCGAATCAAATGCGCTGTTTCCATCGTACCTATTACCAGCCTGAAAATATGACAGTCGTGGTGGTGGGAGATATCGAACAAGAAATCGCCTTAAAAACCATTGAAGCGGCGTTTCACCCTTTTAGTGTGCGTTCAGAATGCCCCCCGCTAGAGATTCCATCGCAACCTACCTTAAAAACCCCTCAGCGTCGCGAAATTCGTCTTCCTGGCTTAGAAATTGCCCGTTTAACCATGGGATGGCGTGGGGCTGGAATTGAAGCCTGGGAAGATGCCGTGGGATTGGATTTATTATCAGTATTATTAGCGCAAGGCGCTTCCTCTCGTTTAGTGCGAGAATTACGAGAGGAGAAACAGTTAGTTTATGACGTGGGAAGTGGGTTTTCTCTACAAAAAGATTCTAGTTTATTTACGCTTAATGCTTGGTTGCCGCCGCAATATTTACAGCAGGTAGAGGAAATTTTGCGCGATCGCGCTTTGGAATTACAAACCCAACCCGTAAGTGAAAAAGAACTCAACCGCGCCAAACGGTTAATCTGTAATGATTATGCTTTCTCCACCGAAACCCCCGGACAACTGGCGGGATTATATGGCTATTACAGTATTTTAGCCCAGCCCGAATTATCGCTACAGTATCCCCATCGCATCCAACAGTTACAACCCGAAGAGTTACAACGGTTAGCGCAAACTTATCTTTCTCCCGAACGATATGCCTTAACTACTATGAAACCCCTTTAAGCACAACTTTCTAGCCAAGCCTTGATTGCGGTACGCTACCATCAACTTAAGTTTCTTTTCTTCTTGAAAAACAAAATGAAAACATTTACAGCAATTATTGAAAAAGATTCAGATACCAACCTTTATGTGGGTTATGTTCCTGGTTTTTCTGGCGCACATTCTCAAGCAGAAACATTAGACGAATTAAAAGATAATCTTCGTGAAGTCATCGAAATGTTGTTAGAGGATGAATCTGTGGAATTTGCAACCGAGTTTGTCGGCACACAACAGATTGTAG
>CAZTXK010000240.1:0-4069 GCA_964617275.1 uncultured Dactylococcopsis sp.
AAAAAGCAAGCCCAGAGATGAATCCGAACTTGCTAGGATAGAAGTTATTTTAGAAGTTAAAATTATTTTAGAATTGACTGAATAATCCGTGGCCGGTGACGACTTCGAGAGCGAGTAAGGAGACAAAGCCAATCATGGCTAAACGACCGTTCAAGCGTTCTGCAAATTCAGTAAAGCCAGCGCGAGATTCTTCTTGCACGTAAACCTTGGGCTCAACTGCAAAGTTATTCATTTTGCCTTGATCGTCAATGGTTCTTCCTTTAGCTGTAGTCATTAATTTATTCCTTATCTTTAATTTCGACGTTAAACATAATTTAGCAATCGCAGTTAAGTTTTGTAAATAGATTACAAGTAAGATTTACAAATGCAAATAAATCTGGTATCATTTACCGTCCATAAACGCTTTCCCCTAACAATTTCCCGAGGAACAACCGCTAAAACCACCAGTATTTGGGTGAAAATAGAAGCGGAAGGGATAGAGGGTTGGGGAGAGGCTGTTCCCTTTTCTACAGGTAGCGCGGGAGAGACAACCGAAACGCTACAGCAACAATTAACCCAGATTATTCCCGAGTTAGAGCAGTTTCACCCCTTAGCGCGATCGCGCTTGCAAACCTATCTCCAAGACAATCAAATCTCCTCAGCAATCCGATCCGCCCTCGATGTCGCCTGTTACGACTGGTTGGGAAAACGCACCGGACTCCCCCTCTGGCAACTTTTAGGCTTAGATATGAGTCAAACTGTCCCCATATCCGTCACCATTGGCATTACTTCCCCAGAAGACGGGAAAAAACGGTTAGAAAACTGGCAAACCGTTACTGATACCAAACGCCTTAAAATCAAATTGGGAAGCCCAGAAGGAGTGGAAGCGGATCAAAGGCTTTTAGAAGCCGTAGCTCAAACTGCCCCCAATGCCGAATTGACCATCGACGCAAATGGCGGTTGGACACTGGAAGAAGCGATTACCATGAGTCATTGGCTTGCCCAGTATAACGTGACTTATATTGAACAACCGCTAGCTGTGGAAGATGATGAAAAATTGCTCACCCTTGCGGAAAATTCCCCCTTACCCCTCTTTGCTGATGAAAGTTGCTTCACTAGTGAAGATATTGCCCGATTAGCCGCGCTCAATATTGATGGCATTAATATTAAACTAATGAAAGCTGGAGGACTGACTGAAGTGATGCGGATGGTCTATACCGCTCAAGCCTGTGGCTTACAAGTAATGTACGGCTGTTACTCCGATAGTAGTCTCGCTAACACAGCAATGGCTCATTTAGCCCCTCTCGCTGATTATCTAGATTTAGACAGTCATCTTAACTTAAAAGATGATCCCTTTTGTGGGGCTGTGTTAAAAAATGGATATTTACAACCAACTTTATCACCAGGACTAGGAATTACCTTAAAATGCAGTTAACCGCAGCACATCGGGTCATAATTTTACTCTCGGGAGGAATTAAGGGGGAACATGGCAAAACCGGACTCGCTTTTCTACGTTATAGCGAGGCTAATATTGTTGCCATTATTGATCCAGAAAGCGTTGGGGAATCTATCACCACCCTTAGGGGAATTGAACGGGATGTTCCCATTGTTGGTGATATGACAACCGCATTAACCTATTCTCCTGATGTCTTATTAATTGGAATTGCGCCCTCGGGTGGACAGCTTCCTCCTGCTTGGTCAGCAGAAATTAAGCAAGCAATAACCGCCGGATTATCAGTGGTTAATGGGTTACATACCCCCATTCGCTCTCTCTTTACCGATGAGGAACTGCAATTACAATCCGGGCAATGGCTGTGGGAAGTGAGAGGGGAAGCAAGGGCTGTCGAAACTGATGTCAAAATTGGCGGCGGAAGAGCGCGTTCTTTATCCGCTCAGAGAATTTTAACCGTGGGAACAGATCTCTCCATCGGTAAGATGTCCACCAGCTTGGAATTAACAAAACTAGCGCAAAATCAAGGGTATCGGGCCAAGTTTCTCGCCACCGGGCAAGGAGGAATGATGATTAGTGGCGGTGGCATTCCTTTAGATGCGATTCGTGTGGATTTTGCGGCTGGGGCAGTGGAAAAAATGCTGTTAGAGAGTGCTGACGAAAATAATGATTTTCTATTTGTGGAAGGGCAAGGCTCTTTATTGCACCCCGGTTCTACTGCAACCTTACCCCTAATGCGAGGAACGCAGCCCACAGGACTGATTTTAGTTCATCGCGCCGATCGCGATCATGTCCGAGATTTTCCTAACATTCCCATTCCTGAGTTATCGGAAGTGGTCAAACTCCATGAAATGCTTGCTAGCGCTGCAGGCGCGTTTGGTCAGGTAAAGGTCAAAGCAATTGCTCTGAATACGGCAAGTCTAGATGAAGAGAGCGCCAAGGCAACAATTGAGCGCATATCACAAGCTACGGGACTTCCTTGTGATGATGTGGTGCGCTTTTCAGGAGAACGTTTATTTTCGGCTCTGCTAAACTCATCTCCCGCCTGAAGATCGCGGAATCTCGCGTCATTTGTCCTTTGTGAACCAATAATTAATGACCAGTGACCAATGAACGAATAACCAACCCCGCCGACAATTGGAGTTTTTAGCAGATCCTAGTTAAGGAGAGGGCTAAAAGTATCAACGATAACCAATCTATCTGACTGATGGAATAAGAAAAAACTGATGGATTTTCTTTTTCATAGACAACACAGTATTGCCTTAAAAATTCTAGAATGTTTTAAGATTTGCAATTTCAACATTCCAAAACAGGATAAGCGAGAATGACAACCGCTGAATTAGATCCCCCAACACAATTGTCAGCAGAAGCAACCTTAGAAGAAAATTTGCTTTCTGACCCCACTGATAATCAGGATATGATCCCCGAAGGAGAAAATGAGAATCTCCTTAATGAAAATTTACAACCAATCCCTGATGCGAGGAGCAGTTGCTTGCGAGTCAAGCTCCAAATTGGGTTTGCCTTTCTCACCTTCATTCTCATTGGCGCAAATGATGCCGTTATTGGGGTTTTACTGCCACGTTGGGGAGATTATTATCAGGTGGATAAAACCACTCTCAGCTTGGCGTTTCTCGTCGGTTCTGTCGGTTATTTAATTGCCGCTCTCAACAGTAGCTTCCTCTCGCGAAAATTAGGAAATGTTAAATTCCTCTTACTGGGGAAAGCGAGTTTTCTGGCAGGAATCTTAATATTCTGCACCCAGCCTCCACTACATATTTTATTGGGTGTTCCCCTACTACTCGGTTTTGGCGCAGCTATTCTCGAAGCCGCCTTAAATGCCCATTTAGCGAATCTTCCCCATAAAACCGCCCTTCTAAACTATCTTCATGCCTTTTATGGCGTGGGAGCATTACTTAGCCCCTTTCTCGCCTCCCAACTCCTGGAAGCCCAATTTAGCTGGAATGTCATCTATTTGGTTTTAGGAACAATTAGTATTTGCCTTTTAATCAGCATTCGCGGGTTATTTACCAAAGCAGATGCAACTTCCACAACCGACGAAAATAACTCTGAGCATACCACAACCAAAAGTCCCTTAAAATACCGCTTTGTGTGGCTATTTGCCTTCTTTCTCCTCTTCTATGCCGGTGCTGAAATTAGTTTAGGGCATTGGAGTTATAGTTTTCTCACCGAATATCGTCATGAAAACGCAGCCCTAGCCGGTTGGTTAGTCAGTGGCTATTGGTTAGGCTTAACCATTGGACGAGTTTGTATTGCCCCCTTAGCCCATAAAATTGGTAGTAAAGGGATTATTAACACTTGCTTAATTGGGGTAGTTTGTGGACTCTTACTCTTTAACTTAGTCACCTTAAGTTTGACCAGTGACTTTGGTTTATTATTAACGGGTTTTTGCCTTGGCCCAATTTTACCCACTGGGTTTGCATTTCTCTCTAATGTCGTTCCCAGTCATCTCTTAATGGGATCAATTAGTTTTATTGCCAGTTTAAGTAGCTTAGGAAAAGCCCTCTTCCCTTGGCTAGCCGGTAACGTAGCAGAAGGTTTGGGCTTAAATATGTTCTTACCCTATGTCATGTTGTTAGCTGTTGCCATGGTGGTTTGCTGGCTAGTGGTTTTAAATCGAGC
>CAZTXK010000241.1:0-4064 GCA_964617275.1 uncultured Dactylococcopsis sp.
ACCCACTCGTAATGGGTAGGTCAGCGGTTCAAATCCGCTTGCTGGCTTTTATTTCCTGATTAATATCATCCCCCGCTCGTGAGGTAACGCTGTTAGTTGCCCCCACGTCTCCTCAAGAAAGAATTAGCGCGATCGCGCAGCAATCTCAAGGCTTTATTTATCTTGTCAGTGTCACAGGGGTGACAGGTACTCGCACCGAAGTGGGGAGTCGCGTTCAATACTATTACGCAGGGCAACGGATCAACCAATCTGTGTTGGCTTTGGCGTTTCTCAATCCCAACACGCCCAGCAAATCAAAGACTGGTGGGGCGAGTGCTGAAAATGGGATTACTTTTGAGAATTTGTAATCGATTTAATCCTTAAATTACATATTGAGTTGAAATTTGTATTTTTTGTTACCGAAAACTAGAAATTAACTGATTATCTTAGCAGAAATAAGGAGATTACTTGAAGCTAAAAATCCTTAGCAAATAAAAATCTTAAAGGGAGAAGAATGTATGTCAGAGAGTAATAATTCTATACAAGTTGAATTACTAGAAAATAGCTTTGAAAAAGTTAAACCCTATGACTCAGAATTTGCTGACGATTTTTACAACAATTTGTTTACAATGTATCCTGAGGCAAAACCGTTATTTGCTCATACGGATATGGCAGAACAGAAAAAAAAGTTATTCAGTTCTCTGGTATTAGTGGTGGAAAATTTGCGTAAACCAGAGGTATTACAAGATACCTTAAAAGGGTTAGGAGCGCGTCATGTCCAGTATGGGGCATTGCCAGAACATTATCCCTTGGTGGGAAATGCTCTCTTAACTACGTTTGAACAATATCTCAAAGAAGAATGGACAGAATCAGTTAAGCAGGCTTGGGTTGATGCTTATGAGGCAATCACAAAAATCATGTTGGAAGGGGCTGATTATTCTGAGGATTCTGTCAAAATGAAATAACCCTGTTTAACCGCTTACAATCTTTTCTTCATTAAGTAGCTTTCTACACAAAAAGAGCTGATTATTCTTAGAATTTCATGGCAAGTAAGTTCGCGCGTATCTTCAAATCAAGTCAATTTTTACAATCCAAAATAGCTATTTTAGGCGTAGCTTTGCTTTTAATTGCTTGGTTTGTCGGTGCGTTTGCTTTAAACCAACGAGCAATTTTTTTACCTGGGGAAACCTCTGATGGGCATTTCCTTTTAGAAGTTTCTTGTCAATCTTGTCATGAGGGATTTAAGCCTGTGTCTAATGAGACTTGTTTGCGTTGCCATGAAGCCGAATTAGCGGAAGATGCTCATCCGCCGCAAAAGTTTTTAGATCCGCGTTGGGCAAACTTAAAAGAAAGGCTTGATGTAACGACTTGCACGACTTGTCATGAAGAGCATGTTCATATGTTTGGGCGCGGAGTCCATCTACAACCTGATTTGTGTATGGCTTGCCATGAGGGCATTATTCAGGGGGATTTAGCTAGTCATGATGATTTTAGTCGCGATGGCTGTTGGACAGCTGGATGTCATAACTTTCATGATCATCGTTCTATCTCTCGGGGGTTTTTACGTAATAATCTAGATCAACCCGCGATGTTACCTGAACCCAAATTGCCTAAACGGGAGGTAACTATTACTCAAGAGACAGCCCCTGAACCTGATCTCGGAACTGAATTTTTAGGAGGGGAGGGATGAAACCAAGTTTAGCATTGATGTTTGTTTTTATCTTCATCGCCTTCTGCTTTCTCCTTGGGGGAGGGGTGAAAGCGGGTTCGGTTTCGGAAAAAACATTAACCGAGATTAATCAGTTATGGCAAGATAGCGCCCACGCTAAGGCTGAGGTGAATTGTAGTAGCTGCCATCTAGAGGGGGAGTCGCAAGAAGTGATTGCCCAACCCTCTCATGAAAGTTGTCGCAGTTGTCATGAAAAAACCGTGGAGACATTTCTCTTGGGGAAACACGGGGTGCGGCTAGGAGAGGGATTATCACCGCTAAAACCAAAAATGGCAAGTTTACCAATGAAGGAGGAGGCTCTGGATAAGCAGATGACTTGTAACACTTGTCACGATGTACATTCTGTTAAAACTACCGAAGCAGCGGTAGATGCTTGTTTGACTTGCCATGATGATACTCACTCGCGGAATTTCTTTGATTCCCGACATGGGGAAATGTGGCTAGCCCAAAAGGAATTGGCACGTCCCAGTGCAGAAGCGGTGAGTTGTGCCACTTGTCATCTCCCGCGACAAGAAACTGCCTCTAATCAGGTGTTTGTGAATCATAACAACACTTATACGTTATTACCGCGCGATCGCGCTGTCAAGGAGGTATGTATGAATTGCCACAGCATGGAATACAGCTATAACAGTATCTTTGATGATGAGTTAGTCGAAGAAAACTTTGCCCGTCCCCCCACTCAGACGCTGGAAACCATTGACATGATTCGAGCGTTTGAACAACAGCGGTCGGGTAATTAAAACCACAGTATTGATTCGAGAGGAGAATTAACGATGTCCACAGTTACTACTTATATTCAACAAATTAACCGAAAAATCATTGGCTTATTTGCCCTTGCCACTGTCGTTGCTTTTACCATTGTTTCCTGTGGAGGGGCGCAAACCCAAGGAGAAAGTAGCCAACAAGGCATCTCCCCGGAAAATGCGGTTGACTATATTCACACGGTTTTATTAGCAGACCGTACTGCTTATACGCGCCATGTGGTCAATCGCTTACAGATGTTAGAAGGCAATGAAAACGCTGAGGGAGTGGTTCCCGCAGAAGCAACCGAAGACTGGCAGGAAAACAACGGAGTCCCGCTGCCAGCGCAGATGTTCCGTTTGGGATCAGAAATTGCCTCCGGCAGTGGCGCTTTTACTTATGGGTTGATTTCCCCTTGGAATATTAACGATAATCAAGCCCCGCAACCCGGGTTTGAGGAAGAAGCGATGGCAGAAGTTGTAGAAACGGGAGAACCCTATAAAGACTATCAAGAAATTGGTGGGCAACGTTATTACTCTGCGGTTTACCCTGATGAAGCAGTAGCAGAAGCCTGTGTTAATTGTCATAATAGCCATCCCGTTCACCAAGAACGCTATCCCGATAAGCAATTTGAAATGGGAGACGTTATGGGAGGTATTGTGATTAATCTCCCCGTTAATGACGGTTAGTTTTCAGGATGGGGGGAGGATTTAATGATCCTTTCCCCTACTTATACCATTTTCAAAAATTCAGGTTACAGTGTATCCCCCCTAACCCCCCTTTGAAAGGGGGAACGACGGATTGGTGTGTAGCGCCAATTCTTAGAAATGGTATTAAATCTTAGTGTTTTGGCTAGTTATGAAACCTAAATTCTCCACCCTTATTGTTTTAACATTGCTTACAGCAGTATTGCTAACGCCTTTTGTATTTAGCCCTGTTTATATTCGCATTCTGCGAGAAGAAAATTTTGATTTACTTTTATTTTTACAGGGAAATGTTTATAAGCAAATTACAGGTTATACTTCTCTATTGTTTGTCATTTTAGAAATGATTTTTACGATGAGGAAACGGGGGCGTGGCTGGAAAATTAAAATTGCTTTACCCGGTTCTATGCAGTTTTGGCGCGTTCTACATATTTTTCTAGGGGTAGGATTAGTGGCAACCACGGCTATTCATACCGTGGGCGTGAGGGGATTGAATTTTAATGCCGCTTTTTTATGGGTCTTTTTTGGGGTTAGCTTATCGGCGTTAGTGGGGGTAGTGGCGGAAACTGGTGTTGTGGAATCGTCCCAACGGTATTTTAAGTTATTACCGATGATTGGGGGAAAGGGGGTGCAAAAAGGGGCATTAATTCGGAATTTACGGGCGGTTTGGTTATCAACGCATATTTTTTTAGTCAGTGCTTTTCTTGTTATGCTTGGCTGTCATATCTTTTTGGCGTATTATTATCAATAAATTATGCAAATTTATAGTATTTTTTTATCTTTAGTGATTTTTAGTTTTGGCTTTTTCAATTTTTGGGAAGAGGAATCGGAATCTCCTTCGGCATTAAAGGGATTTGTGACGTTACAAGAAATGGCAGAAGAGACAATTTCTTATGAGGAAGCCTTAGCCA
>CAZTXK010000242.1:0-4041 GCA_964617275.1 uncultured Dactylococcopsis sp.
TTGTAGTGGTTGCCTTATCACCAATTATGCCTTGACGCTTAAACGATCAAAAGAAATCAGAAACTGGACAAATCTTTACGACAAACGATTTAAAAGTGTCAGTTTTCACAGGAATAGCCATTTTGGAAACCAATGACTAATCACTGGAGGATAGGGGACTCGAACCCCTGACCTCTGCGGTGCGATCGCAGCGCTCTACCAACTGAGCTAATCCCCCGATCAGGTTTCTATCCTAACATCTGCAAACTGCTGTTTCACCCGTTCGAGTTCTAATTCGTGCAAATAATCCACTGTCCAATCCGCTTGTCGTTGGATCATGTGGAAGGGATAGGTATTAGCCACCCCGACGACTTGCATTTGCGCCCGTTTCGCCGCTTCAATTCCACTGGGAGTATCTTCAATCACCAGACAGTTTTCCGGCTTTAAGTCTAAATCGGCATACTGCTGGTTTAATTTTTCAACAGCGGTGAGATATCCTTCGGGATCAGGCTTACTTGCGGTAATGTCATCACTGGTAACAATCACAGCAAAGGCATTTCTAATTTTCAGCCGTTCTAAGATGTATTCTACATCCTGTCGTCGCGCCCCTGTGACAAGGGCTAAAATTAAGCCACTTCCCCATAAATCACGAATAAATGTTTCAATGCCAGAATAAACGGGTAACTCTTCTTGGCTTTCTAAAGTTTGACGATATTTCGTGGCTTTTTTCTCTAAAAGTTGTTGGAGATACTCTTGAGTGACAACCCGACCGCGACGTTCTAAAATACTAGCTAAACAAGCGCGATCGCTGCGTCCTAAACACACTTCATTATGTTCTTTGGCATCAGGGCGTAAATTTTCCCCCAATAAAATCTCTTCAATTAATTCTTTATGAAGGGACTCATCATTAATAATGACCCCATTAAAATCAAATAAGACCGCTTTTAAACTCATTTTTAGGCTGGTGCAGGGTTTACAGGTATATCCTCGTTAGTGTCTTCCCTTACCGTAGCAGGAGAAGACAATGGAAGCGGTTTAATTCCAACATTGGCTTGATGAACTCCCCAAATGGTATGAGTTTCAATGGCTTCAAATCCCGCACTTTCTAGCCAAGCCTCAACATTTTCTTTAGCATACTCTTGGATATAAGGCTCTTCAAAGATATTAGTCAACCAATCAGCAAAACGCAAGGTATTTTGATTTCCGTCAAGAAGCAAAAATTGTCCGTTACCTTTGAGTAAACGGAAAGACTCTCGCAAAATCGCTTTACTGATTCTGACAGGCGTTTCGTGGAAAAGAAGGGAAGCGGTAACGAGATCAAAACTTTCCCCTTGTAACCCCGTATCTTCTGCTTTACCATGACACCATTCAATGGGCAACCCTTTTTCGGTTGCTTTCCGTTGCGCCATAATCAGCATATAAGGAGATAAATCTAAACCGATCACTTGGGCGTTAGGGAACTTGTCTTGCAGTAAAACAGTGGTTGATCCCGTGCCACAGCCTAAATCTAAAATGCGTCTGGGTTCTCCTTTGACCAGTTTAATTGCATCTTCTCGCACCCATGTTTCATTGGGGGGAACGAAATATTGGGTAATGGGATCATAGGTAACGGCCGCGTCAGGGGTAAGATATCCCCCAGAGATGCCATGAAAGTTTTGCGATTGGTAGTAATTCGGATATTCTAGGTTAGAGTTAGCAAGACGATCGCGCTGCTGTTCCCAATTAATACTTTCTTTTAACTGCTTGAGCTGTTCTTGGTCAATCAAGTGACTGAAAATCGGACTTAAAACTTGTTCCCACAGGGTATCAGTGCGTGTCGTCATGTTTTCTGTTATGAATTCAAGATCGGCTTTTCATCAATTTTAACCAGTCTTCTATGCCAAAAACATCAGTTACCAAAAAAGCAATTATCTGTGGCTATTACGGGCAAAATAATATTGGCGATGACGCGCTGTTAGTGAGTTTACTCTCCATGCTTCCTTCGCACGTTAAACCATTAGTCTTGTCTGGAAATCCACAACAGACACGGGAACAGTTACAAGTAGAAGCAATTCCCAATCGTTCCGCTTTTTCCATTTTAGACGCTCTCAAGCAAGGAGATATCTTTATTTGGGGAGGAGGAAGTTTAATGCAAGATGCTACGAGTTTTCGTAACCCGATTTATTATGGGGGATTAATGGCGCTAGCCCAACAACGAGGCTTAACCAGTATTGCATGGGCGCAAGGGGTGGGGCCACTCAAGTTTCCCTTGTCTCGCTGGATTGCTCGCCAAGCCTTCTTCGGATGTGATGGGATTAGTGTGCGCGATCGCGCTTCGGCTGAATTATTAAGTAATTGGGGATTATCCCCGCTTATTGCCCCTGATCCCGTTTGGGCCTTAGATCGTGAACCTTTCCCCGATTTTTGGGAATTACCTGCGCCACGAATTGCGATTACGCTTCGGGAACATCCGCAATTGACAACGTCAAAAATTAGAGATTTAACCAAGGCTCTAATTTCTTTGCAAAAAGCCACCGATACTTGTATTTTACTGGTTCCCTTTCAACCCAAAGATCACGCCTTAGCCGAAGCGATGGCAGATCAAATTCCTCAGCCGAAAGCAGTGATTAAAAATGAATCCCCTACTCGCTTAAAAACCCTATTTCGAGGGGTAGAAATGGCAATTGGAATGCGCTATCACAGCTTAATTCTTGCCGCCTCCGAAGAGTGTCGCTGTTTTGCCCTGAGTTATGATCCCAAAATTGAGCAATTAGAGAGTGAGTTAGAAATCCCGGGATGGGATGTGGGAGAAATTCCGAATGATCCTAAGGTAATTAGTAGGGCTTGGATCGAACATTATGCCAATGGCGAAGCCTTAACCCCTGATCAAATTCAATCCCAGCGCGATCGCGCTTTCATGCACCAAGACTTATTAGCAGAAATTTAGGAAAATTTTGATTTCTTTTCTTTTAGTGAATATAGTTGCTACAATTAGATATAATTTTTCTGAAAAAGATTAAATTGGAGTGGGTCTGGGTGGGTAAACATAAAGGAAGCCGCCCGAACTCTGTCCGGACGGAGTGTGGTGTGAGGAGTGAACGGATTTGTCATCCGCTCTTTCTATTGTAAGCAACAAAATCGGCTTTTGTCGTGGGGATTCCCAAAAATTACTAAATCTCTACAATGTAGCACAAAATCTGTCAAATTTTCCACTGAGACCCAATCATCTTGAGGAGATTAAGATAATTACAAGTAAAAAGCCGATTAAATTTCATTAAGAGGGTTATCAGTAAGTAGGGGAATCATAGTGCTGGATTTCTGGCTTAAAACCAGTGGAACTTGGATTAATGTCATAACCGTCATCATCGGAACGATTATTGGGGTTTCCCTCAAACAAAAACTCCCTTCTAAAATTAAACAGATTATTCCGCAAGGAATTGGTTTATTAACCCTTTGGCTAGGGATGACGATGGCAGAAGAACTATCGAATGTAGAAGTGAATCGGATCCCCGGAGTAATTTTAGGGTTAATCGCGATCGCGCTAGGAGGGGCTTTAGGCGAATGGTGGGAATTAGAAGAAAAACTCAATGGGATTGGGGACTGGCTACAAAAACGTCTTCGTCATTCGGGACAATTTACAGAAGGCTTTGTTGCCACCAGTCTTTTATTTTGTGTGGGGCCAGTTGCACTCATTGGAAGCATTAATAATGGACTTTTAGAGGATAATACCCTATTAGTGCTAAAAGCGATGATGGATGGGATTTCCTCAATTCCCTTTGCCAGCCGTTATGGCATTGGTGTTGGTTTTTCCAGCGTGGTGATTATTATTTATCAGGGCGGAATCTCCCTACTGGCTGGCTTATTCACCGTGGGGATGGATAATCCGGAAAACGATCCGCGTTTACTTTTAATCACAGGAATTGGGGGACTCATGATTCTGGGCATTGGCTTAAACCTCTTAGAAATTGCGAAAATTCGACTAGCAAGTTTTCTCCCCGCCCTAGTCATTGCCCCCCTTTTATACCATTTAATCGCGTGGGTTTAAGGGGGATTGGTCATTAGTCATTAGTCATTGGTCATTGG
>CAZTXK010000243.1:0-4030 GCA_964617275.1 uncultured Dactylococcopsis sp.
GAGTCTAATAACTCAGGAAATGGGAGGAAGAGGTTTCTTCTTCAAGGTGATGATTACTATCAGCTTCAGTTTCGCTAGGAAGATGAAGTTGTCCATTGGCGGCTAAGTCTGTAAACTTCCCAATATTGCGGAATTTCTGATAGCGTTGTTCTCGTCTTTCCTGTGGCGATAACTGCATCAACTCGTCTAAGTTAGTAATTAAGGCTTCTTTTAAGAGGTTGGCGGCAGTAATGGGATCGGCATGAGCGCCCCTTACTGGCTCCGAGAGAATCTGATCGAGGATGCCGAGGTCTTTTAAGTCCCAAGAAGTAATTTTGAGGGCTTCACAGGCTTGTTCTGACTTGCCTGAATCTTTCCAGAGAATGGCAGCACAGGCTTCTGGGGTTGCTACGGTATAAACCGCGTGTTCTAACATTAAAATGCGATCGCCGACACCAATTCCTAACGCCCCGCCTGATCCTCCTTCGCCAATGACGGTACAGAGAATGGGAACATCAAGGCTAAACATTTCTCTAAGGTTATAGGCAATTGCCTCTCCTTGTCCGGTTTTTTCGGCTTCGACACCCGCCCAAGCCCCAGGGGTATCAATAAACGTGCAAATGGGCATCCGAAAATGGTTGGCGTGTTCCATCAAGCGCAATGCTTTCCGATAGCCACTGGGAGAAGCCATGCCAAAGTTACGAGCCACATTATCTTTGGTATCTCGCCCTTTTTGATGCCCTAACATCATCACGGGGCGGCCATTGAGACGAGCAATTCCCCCCACTAAAGCAGGATCATCATAGCCAGCGCGATCGCCGTGCAGTTCAAACCATTCCTCACTCATCGCTTGAATATAATCGAGGGTACTGGGGCGACGGGGATGACGAGCTAACTGTAATCTTTGTGCCGGCGTTAAGGTGCTAAAAATCTCTTTTCGCAGTTGAACCGCTTTTTCTTCGAGATGTTTAATTTGATCAGAAACATCGACTTGATTTTCGTTAGCAAGTTCACGAATTTGCTCAATCCGTGATTCTAATTCACATAAAGGCTTTTCAAAGTCAAGTAGGAACGTTTTGCGGTTTGATTTTGACATAGAAGAGTTGATCCCTCGCTAATAAAATTTTCTTATTTTTAGGGGATTAATTTATGGTTCAAATAATAATAAAGGCTGAAAGCCATGTTTACGCGAAGCCTCACCAATCTGATCGATTTTGGTGACCGTAATTTCATTGCGTCCCCAAGAGAAATTAGTGTACCACTTTTCAAACTCCAAAATCATTGCCTCAGCAAAACAAGCAAATAATTGGCGATTGGGGGTTTCCATATTTACCAATTCCATAATTTTCCATTCAATGTCAAGGGAATGTTCGACAATTCCTCCCTTTAAGATGGAGATTTCTGGATGTTGAACTTGGGAATCAAAGTTTTTCGGATAACCGCCGTCAATAATGAGACAGGGTTTTTTCAGGGCTTCGGCACTAATTTCTACCCCCTTGGGCAAACTTGCTACCCAAACCACAATATCGGCTTGAGCTAGGGCTTCTTCCATGGGCAAAATTTTACCACGTCCCAGTTCTGATTTGAGAGCATCTAAACGCTCCTGATTGCGAGCGACTAATAGTAAATCCTGAACTGCGGTATTGGTATTTAACCAGCGACAAACCCCACTCCCGATATCACCCGTTGCGCCACAAACCGCGATCGTGGCTTGGGAGAGATCCATTCCAATTTGTCGCGCTCCCTGCACCACTTGTTGACAAATAATATAGGCTGTGTGAGTATTACCGGTGGTAAATCGCCGAAAATCTAACTCCACATTGCGAACTTGACGGTTATTGTGAAGATTAAAATTTTCAAAAACAATGGAAGAGAAGCCACCCAGGGCAGTAATGTCAATGTCGGCTTTTTGCGCGTGAGCCATCGCATTCAGGATTTTACGAATGGCGGCTTTAATGCGACGCTGGGTTAGCATTTCTGGGAGAAAACAGGATTCGACATACTTGCCAGTAATCGTTTCTCCCGTCAGACTTGTCACTTTAATGTCATCAACAATTTGTGGCGGGGCTGAACACCAGAAATCTAATCCCTGTTCGTGATATTCAGGATAGCCAAGCTGTTTAGCAACTTTCTGGGCGTGTTCTAGGCTGGTCAAATGACCGATCAAACCAAACATGAATTTCTCGCGCTACACCACTCAGGTGTTTATAAATTTCTTTTGGGTCAGTTTAACCCACTTTATTAATCTTAAAACTTTTTTCGGAATAATAAAAGGGTAACTTCTCGCTAAGAATCCCCGCGATATGGCGAGGAAACTTAGGGCTTGCTATTGGTAACAGTTTTAGCACCAATCGCTAGCGGTTAACCATTTAACTTTCTCGTAAGCCGTAAGCGGACATCCGCATAATTTCACGAGTATTAAATCCAACATTATTGAGGGCTTCCCCATAAGCAATCATAAAGTCTTCGACGAGGGCATCTTTTTCCATGCCCAAGACTGCAGCATCAGTGGCTACTTCGTTCAGCATTTTCCAAACTAGGGGGAGGTTTTCCTTATTCGCCTGTTCTAGTTCTTCTTTAACACTGTCAAAGTTCGCTTTTAACCATTCTTCCCCGTAGTTAAGGTGGGTGTATTCGTCTTTGACGACTCCTTCTGTAATTTTACGAGCAAAGGGGTCAGCGACGGGAATATAAATGTTATATGCCGCGATCGCGAAACATTCAATAATCAGAGATTGAATCAATAAGCAAGTCACAACTTTCCCTTCTGCAAGGGCTTGTTGAAAGTTTTGGTGTAATGGCGAGAAAAATTCCTGGGCAAATTCCATATCAGGAGTCACATTTAAGTTTTTGCCACAGGCTTGAAATCCCTTTTTGTGTCGCGCTTCCATTTTAGAAAGACGGGTTAACTCATCTTTGCTATCAGGAAGCAAGTCGATTAAGTGGATATAGTTGTCTTTAGCCTCTTGTTCCCCTTCAATTACAATGGCATTGATACGGCTATAGGCATCTTTATAAGTTTCGCTAGTGTAATCTAGAGTGGGGGTAACTGCAACATCTGGCATAAGGTTATAGTCTCCTATGGCTTCTTTATCACCAATAATATATTTAGCTTAGGCGTTTTCGCCAAGATTTCGGGTAATATCGCTTTGAATCTTTCTATCGAAACAATTAACCTAATTTTATCTTAACTTTCTTTCTCCAAATTGGTAATTTCACAAAAAACACCATGCAACTTCTAATTTTAATTCTCGGCGGTGGAATTGTCTTATCCCCCCTTGCTATTATCTTAATCACGTCTTTAGCTCCCGAAGGAACGGCTACTCCCCTTGACGTTAATATTTCTTCTTTAACCTTAGAGAATTACTGGCAAGCATGGCAACAAGCTAATTTTTTACTGGCTTTTGCTAATTCAGCACTTGTCGCCCTAACCGTGACAGGCATTCAATTAATTACAGCTTCTTTAGCGGGATATGCTTTAGCGCGGCTACAGTTTCGCGGTCGTCGAACTTTATTATTGGTGATTTTAGCCACGTTGGTGATTCCGTTTCAACTTCTAGTGATTCCAATCTTTTTAGTCTTAAAGTGGGGAAATTTAATTAATACGTATGGGGCTTTAATTTTACCCACGGCTGTTAATGGCTTTAGTATTTTTTTAATGCGTCAGTATTTTACCACCATTCCCCTACAATTAGAAGAGGCGGCGGCTTTAGACGGGGCAAATCGTTGGCAAATTTTGAAAGAAATTATGCTACCTTTGGCGCGACCCGCTTTAGTAACCGTTTTTCTATTTACCTTTATTGGGGAGTGGAATGATTTATTTAAACCTTTGGTATTTACCACACGCCCCGAATTAAAAACCGTTCAACTGGCGTTAGCTCAATTTCAAGAACAGTTTACCAGTGATTGGTCTTTATTAATGGCTGGTGTGGTTATTGTTACCATTCCCATTGTCATTTTATTTATTTTTGGACAGCGACAATTTGTGCAAGGAATTAGCAGCACAGGAATTAAGGAATAAATTATTCGTTATTCGTTGTTTGTTGTTTGT
>CAZTXK010000244.1:0-4017 GCA_964617275.1 uncultured Dactylococcopsis sp.
CCATTAATGTAAAAAGTGACGGGTTCCGGTGCAAATCATCACTAACCCGAGTTCATTCGCCGCTTTAATCGAATCTTCATCACGACGGGATCCCCCTGGTTGGATAATGGTTTGAATTCCCGCTTTGGCTGCCATCCGCACGGAGTCATCAAAGGGGAAAAAGCCATCACTGGCTAAAGTTGCCCCCTGGGTTTTCTCTCCCGCCTCTTTGACGGCAATTTCTAAGGCCCCGACGCGGTTCATTTGCCCGGCTCCGACACCAATGGTAGCGCGATCGCGCGTTAAGACAATGGCATTGGATTTCACGTGCTTGGCAGCTTTCCATGCAAATGCCATTTCCGCCAGTTGTTCCTCACTGGGCTGTTTTTCCGTTACTACTTCCCACTGTTGCGGATCATCGACAACATCATCCATGGCTTGCACTAAGAAGCCCCCTGCAATCACTTTTACCATTTCTTTGGGGCCCGTTTGCAGATCCCGCATGATTAAAACCCGCAGATTTGACTTTTTCTCCAGTACCTTTTTCGCTTCTGGTGTACAATCGGGGGCAACAACACATTCTAAAAATGTCTGTGTCATTTCCGTTGCCGTTGCTTCATCAATGGCTTGGTTCATTGCCACAATGCCCCCAAATGCCGAAACCGAATCCGCCGCAAACGCCCGTTTATAGGCTTCACATAACTGGGAGTGGGAGGCGATGCCACAGGGATTGGTATGTTTTAGAATCGCAACCGTGGGCTTATCCGTAAACTCATTAATAATCCGTCGCGCCGCTTCTAGATCGACAAGGTTATTGTAGCTGAGTTCTTTCCCTTGTAATTGGTTTGCCTTTGCCCATCCTGTGGGAGTAACGCCTGTTTGATACCAAGTTGCTGGTTGATGCGGATTTTCCCCGTAACGGAGAACTTGTCGCTGGGTTCCCATTAAACTAAATTCTTGGGGCAGAGGGGCAGCCGCTTCTTCTGTTAACTCCCCTAAATAGGCACTAATGGCTTGATCATACTCCGCCGTTAGGGTAAAGGTTTCGAGGGCGCACGTTTGACGGAAAGTAAGAGAGGGTTTGCCGCCACTGGCTTCTAATTCCTCTAAATAGGCTTGATATCGTTGGGGATTAGAAATGACGGTGAGATGTTGATAGTTTTTTGCCGCTGCTCTCAGCATAGCCGGTCCGCCAATGTCAATATTTTCAATGGCTTCAGCAACAGTCACATCAGGCTTATTAATCGTAGCGACAAAGGGATAAAGGTTGACCACAATTAAATCAAAAGGACGGATATCATTATTTTCTAAGTCGGTTTGATCCTCTGCGCGATCGCGCCGTGCTAAAATTCCCCCATGAATACGCGGATGAAGGGTTTTTACTCGTCCCTCTAAAATTTCAGGGGAGCCTGTATAATCAGAGACCTTAGTAACTGAAATCCCTGCATCTTGTAGGGTTTTTGCCGTTCCCCCACTACTAACAATCTCAAAGTCAAATTTCGTTACCAATTGCTGGGCAAACTCAACAATTCCTGTTTTATCGGAAACACTAATTAACGCTAACTGCTTCACTGCTTTCTCCTTAATTCATCACCATGAAGTTTATAGCATCTTGGAATCAACTCTCATAACTATCGCTTCTAACTTTGCCCCGAAACACCACATACTGATAGATGTTATACGCTAGCATAATGGGAATCAAAAAGCCGATGAAGGTTAGCATAAATACTAAGGCACTAGGATCGGCAGCAGCTTCATAAACGGTGATAGAACGAGGAATAATGTAGGGGAAGACAATAATCCCTAAGCCTAAAAACGAGAGTAAGAAGATTAAAACTGTCCAAACAAAGGGAGCAATTTCTTTTTCTTGAGTCAAACTTCGCCAGAGTTGCCAAATTAAAAACGCCCCTAACAAGGGAATCGCCGCAAAAATATAAACCAGCGGGGCATCAAAAAGGCGCGATCGCGCTTCTTCTAAGAAAATGGGCGTGGTAATCGTAATTAAAACTGCCCCAATTAAGGTAGTAACCGCCGCTAGTTTCGCTGTACGGTAGTGGGTTTTTTGTAACGCCCCTTCCGTTTTCATCACCAAATATGTTGATCCACTTAATACATACCCCTGAATCAAGGTTAGCGTTACTAAGATAGAGGGCAAACTTAACCAATCCCAAGTACCGCCAATAAAATGCCCCGCACTATCCACCTCAATTCCTGTTAACACGCCACCGAGGGCAAATCCTTGTCCTACTGTTGCCAGTAAACTGCCCAAACCAAACGCCGCATTCCAGAAAAACTTACGATTAGAATGTTCTCGAAACTCAAACGCCACCCCACGGAAAATAAAGCCAAATACCATCAGCCAAATTGGGATATATAATGCGCTTAAAATCGTGCTGTAAGCCAAGGGAAACGCCCCAAATAACGCACCTCCCATCAACACCAGCCAAGTTTCATTAGCATCCCAAACATTGCTTAGACTGGTCATTAACAAGCCGCGGCGTTCTTCATTAGAAGAAGTAATCGAGAGAATCCCCACCCCTAAATCAAACCCATCAAGGGTGACATAGAGAAAGAGAAATAACGCCAAAATGACGAACCAAACTTGCGGTAAAAAGTATTCAAGAGTTTCCATAACTAAATCCAAGAGGTAAGATTTAAATCCCGATCATGGGGAAATTTTTAGTAATAATTAAATCAACGAAGCCCGATTGCTATCCTAACGCTACACTGACAAAACATCATAATTACCAAATATCTTTAAAACTTCTGTGTATTGCGGTAAATCCGCTAAAGCTGCTTGCAAATGAGATTCCGTGAGACTCCCCTCAATATCAATAAAAAAGAGATATTCTCCTAAAGATCGTTTAGTGGGGCGAGATTCAATACGAGTCAGATTAATTTGTCGTTGGGCAAATACCGCAAGGGGACGCATTAAAGCCCCCGGTTCATTGGCAGGAGTGGTAAACCCTAAAGACAGATATTTCCCTTCACTGGTTTGATCCAATCCTACCACCCAGAAGCGCGTACAATTATCAGGATAGTCATTGAGAGAGGAAATTAAGATCGGGAGATTATAGAGTTGGGAAGCCCGAGAAGACGCGATCGCGCCACTATTACTTTCCTGTTGTAAAGATTGCAAAGCCTCTGCTGTCGAAGCCGTGGGAACTAACTGCGCTTGAGGAAGACGAGATTCTAACGTTTTTTGACATTGGGCGAGGGCTTGAGGATGAGAATAAACCGTTTTAATCGCTTCTAAAGAAGACACTGAAGACAGGAGACAATGATGAATGGGAAGCACAAGGGCTTTTTGAATTTGTAATCCTTCCAATTGCCATAATGTATCAAGGGTAATGGTAACGCTGCCTTCTGTGGAATTTTCCACTGGAACCACTGCAAAATCAGCTTCTTGTTTCGCAACCGCTTCTAGGGTTTGGGCAATACTGGGATAAGGACATAAAATCGAGTTTTTTCCGTGGGTTTCCTCTAGCCATTGGGTATAAGCTAAAGTAGCCGTTTCGGTGTAAGTTCCCACCGGACCTAAATAGGCGATCGAGAAAGTCATAGTACAGTCTTTTTTGTAACTCTATCACCTATAGCAGGAACTAATAATCAATTGCCATAGCCGGTAAGCAAGGTAATGTTTACTGGTTTCTTTGGGAAGATTCCTTCCATGCTTCCAATTGGAGAGATAGTTTTTAGGTAGCGTGTAGTCTTCATCCTTAAAACGATAGGCAATGAGTTGGTTGGTTATTAGTTCCGCTTGTTTCCCCTGATTTTGCTGGGCTATTTCAGGCAAGTTTTCCAGTTGGTTAGCCATGCGGTTGATTATTTCATCAACTGATAATTCACTCTTTTCTGTTGTCTGTTCCAAAGGCGTTTTTTCACTCGTTTCCTGATTAGGATTAGGATGATTTGTCTCCTCCTTCTGGGCAAGTTGTTTATCTTTTTTAGAAGCCTTCAAAAACTTCGGTACTTCCTCAGTGGTGGGTTCCTCTAATAGAGACTCAAACCCAAAGGCGTTTTTGTTCGGTAAAAATT
>CAZTXK010000245.1:0-1253 GCA_964617275.1 uncultured Dactylococcopsis sp.
CTTTCTTCCCAAATAGATGACTCGTAGATTAAGGAATCAAACATTATGGCGACACAACAATCACAAGGAAAAGAAAAATTGGTGAATATAGAAGAAGAAAATGATGCTCTGCTAGAAGACGAAGCTGCCGCTTCTCATATTGAAGTCATTGAAACCGTGATCTCTAGCCTTGATCAAAATGACACAGCAATGGTGAGTCGTAATGAAAGCGGCGGTCGCATCTGGAAATTTGAGTATGGCACAGTGGAGGTTTTTGTTCAAATTACGGGTGAAGAAGATAAGGATACCCTAGCTGTGTGGGCTTCGGTTTTGAAACTTCCGGCGAAAGATGAACCTAGATTAATGCGGAAGTTATTGGAAATGAATTGGTCAGAGACCTATGAGGGTTCATTTGCTATTTATAATGATCAGGTAGTGATTTTAACTCACCGCACTGTTGCTGATTTGTCCCCGGTAGAAATTTCTCGGGCGATTACCCTAGTCGCTTCCATCGCGGATGATAACGACGAAGCCTTACAAGAAGAATTTGGACAGTCCTAAAACTTGGCGATATCTCCCTATGATCCAAGCATCAGGGGAGATACAAATGGCAATTGATTCTTGGCTGCTGCAACAGGTTCAAAAAGGAACGCACCCTCCTACCCTGCGCTTTTATACATGGCAACCTCCAGCCATTTCTTTAGGCTATCATCAAAAACGATTTCCTGAAAGT
This sequence comes from uncultured Dactylococcopsis sp., assembly GCA_964617275.1. GTDB lineage: Bacteria > Cyanobacteriota > Cyanobacteriia > Cyanobacteriales > Rubidibacteraceae > Halothece. Next base: position 713 of record CAZTXK010000245.1, read on the forward strand.
TGGCAAAATCTTTCCCAGCAGGGAACTTTAGACTTAGTGCGTCGCCCAACAGGAGGGAGGGCTGTTCTCCATCAGGGGGATTTAACCTATGCGGTGGTGATGTCTGGCGTAACTGGAAAACGACAGGCGATCTATGAAGAAATTTGCCAATTTTTAATTGTCGGCTGGCAACAACTGGGCATTTCTTTACACTACGGGAAAGAGGGAAGAGGTTATCGGGATGTTGCTAACTGCTTTGAAACAGCAACTGGAGCTGATTTAGTTACCTCAAAAGGGGAAAAATTGATTGGCAGTGCCCAACTGCGACGGGGAGAAACCCTGTTGCAGCATGGATCAATGCAATTAAATCCTGATCCGCATCTTTTTCAAAAAGTTTTTAATCAATCGCCAATTGCGATGAGTTTAAAGCTATCTCATCAAGAAATCATGACTAATCTTAAAGTCGCCGCAGCAAAGTGTTTTCAAATCAACCTTGTTACTCAACCTTTGCAAATGAGGGAATGGCAAGAAATTATGAAAGGTTAACCGGATGGCTTTGCTT
>CAZTXK010000245.1:1353-3958 GCA_964617275.1 uncultured Dactylococcopsis sp.
AATTGTTTTCTGACAAAACCTCTATCTTCGGGGACATGGCAAAAAAATTAACAAAAATTAATATTAATTTAAGATACCAAAATTTACTGTCGCGCTAAAACAAATGTTACAACGTTATAGTCACTTTCTACTCATCGCGATCGCGCTTTTTACCGCAACCATAATCGGCTTGAATTTCCCCAGTTCCCCCTCAGAAGCTAATCAAGAGTATTTTGTTAAGCCTGTCCCCCAAACTAACTTAGTGGTCGTTGAACCCAATTATGGGCATATCTTCCATGATGGCGAAACAACAGCCGAAGCCACTCAGGATCTTTATGATTCTCTCCAAGAATTGAAAAGCAATTACAACATCCAACAGACAAAACTCATTGAATTTGAGCGTAAGGGAAAAATTGTTCCCAACCTATACGTCGAAATTGATGAAACCAATGGTGAACAAAAAATCGCGAATAACAAACTGGAAAAATCCTCTAGTTAGGGCTTGCTATTGTTTCTAACTCCTGAACAGTTCGCTTTAACTCAGTCGCAATTGGGGTCGGTTTTCGCTTGTAAAAGGCAACTGCTAACTCTCGGTAGTACCAGAGGGTTTTTTCTTTAGAAACACTAAAAATATCCCAGATTTTTTCTCCAATTTCGTGCCAATCTTTGATAATGGAACGCACATTATGGAGTTTATCTGCGGCGGAAACTAAAGCTGCTTGATCACTCATTTCAGGGACATGATTAAGATAGGCTTCTTTCCGTTCACGCCAAGGGGGTTTGGGGGTTTCATATGCATCAGTACAGGCTTCAACGATCGCTGTGACGTTCTCCCCAAAATGTTGTTGAATTTTATCTCGGGTGGGTAAGCCTCCTTGGTCTTCAATGGCATCATGGAGCAAAGCAGCGATCGCGCTATCTTCATCACCCCCATATTCCAAAACTAAGCTACACACCCCTAATAAATGAGAAATATAGGGAACATTAGAGCCTTTCCGCACTTGATCGCGATGTAAATCTGTGGCAAAGGTGAGCGCAAAATCAAAACGAGAAGAAAGTATCATAGCGACTAATTTTTAACCCAGTGAGCCCATTATAAAGAAGTGGCCAGAACTACCCTATTTTAAAAGGAGTAATTTCTGACCATCCTAGAAAGGTGAATTTTCAGATCTGCTAATTAACGAATCTTGGAAAGATTATTTAAGTAGCCGCGACGGGATAAAGGCACATAACCTGTATCTTCTACCAGAGGCGTTGCTTCCCGCATATAGAAATTCACGAACTCTTCGACTTCAGGCTTCTCCAATGCTGATTTTTTCACATAAATATAGAGAGGACGGGATAAGGGCTTGTAATCACCACTTTCAATAGTTTCTTGGCTAGGCTTAACCGCTCCATTCCCATTGTCAACTCCCAATGCTTTCAGGCGATCTTGGTTTTCCACATAATAGGCATAACCAAAGTAGCCTAAAGCATTTTCATTACTGGCTACCCCTTGCACCAGCACATTATCGTCTTCACTTGCAGTGTAGTCACCGCGACTGGCACTTTCTTCACCCACAATTACTTCGGTGAAATAGTCAAAGGTTCCCGAATCAGATCCAGGGCCAAATAGAGCTAATTCGCGATCGGGCCAGCTCGAACGTACATCATTCCAGCTGTCAACTGTTCCTTGGGCTTCTGGTTCCCAAACGGTTTTTAATTCTTCCACCGTCATCGCATCTGCCCAATTATTTTGAGGGTTAGCAACCACGGTTAAACCATCAAAAGCAACGGGCATTTCGATGTATTCAATGCCATTTTCCGCACATTTTTGTGCCTCAGACTCTTTAATGGGGCGAGACGCATCAGAAATATCAGTTTCACCGCGACAGAATTTTTCAAAGCCGCCACCAGTGCCAGAAACCCCAACAGTGACGCGATATTGACCTCTATATTCTTTTTGAAATTCTTCGGCAACACCTTCGGTAATAGGGAAAACGGTGCTAGAACCGTCAATTGAAACTAAACCAGATTGAGAGCGTACTTCCGAGACACCGAATCCAAGAGCGACAGTTGCCAAGGCGGATGCGCCGACAACAGAAGCCCGCTTCAATGAAAATTTGTTTTTAGCGACTGCCATAATCTTGAATCAATAATTAGATTTACGTCCAACCTTGAAAGTAGCCCATAACTGTTAAGATATCTTTAAGTTTAAGTAATGAGCTAGTTAAAATTCCTAAATTAGCCACTAAATAAGGAAACCACTACTGCTACTGGCGGTTTCCTCTCTAGTCAATTAATCACGTCTAAGTACAGAACACCGAGAAAAAAAGTGTCATTTTGATTGTATTTTTTCCGAAAAGTCGGTTAAGCTCATTGATGATCTGGTAATTTAAGCAATTGTCCGATGGTGCAACAAGTTAATTCAATTCCCGAAACTGAAAATGTTTCGCCACTATTTGATCCTTATCTTTTACGAGTGGCTCAACATATCTATGACAAATGTTACGAGATTTACCCACAAAAAGCGGAACAAATGCAGGGAGTTGCCATTGACCGCGAAACCTATCGGGGGCAACTGATTTTCAAGGAAAAGCCCATTTTATTGCCTTGGGAGACTTTTATCCCATCGGAAGAACTGGAA
>CAZTXK010000246.1:0-3907 GCA_964617275.1 uncultured Dactylococcopsis sp.
CAAATTGTTATTGAGAGATGGCTGAAACAGTTTTTTTTAAGGCTCTACGGGAAGCAACAGACGAGGAAATGGCAAGAGATGACAACGTTTTCGTGTTAGGAGAAGATGTGGGTCATTACGGCGGGTCTTATAAAGTAACCAAAGACCTGTATAAAAAATATGGGGAGTTACGCCTCTTAGATACCCCCATTGCGGAAAATAGTTTTATGGGAATGGCAGTGGGGGCAGCAATGACAGGATTACGCCCCATTGTGGAAGGGATGAATATGGGCTTTCTCCTCCTTGCCTTTAACCAAATTTCTAATAATGCCGGGATGCTGCGCTATACCTCGGGCGGCAACTATAAAATTCCCCTTGTCATTCGAGGTCCGGGGGGAGTTGGTCGTCAACTGGGCGCGGAACACTCCCAACGCTTAGAGGCGTACTTTCAAGCGGTTCCGGGCTTAAAAATTGTGGCCTGTTCTACGCCGTATAATGCCAAAGGGTTACTCAAAAGTGCGATTCGGGATGATAATCCGGTGTTATTTTTTGAGCATGTTCTTCTCTATAACTTAAAAGAAGATTTACCCGAAGGGGAATATTGGTTGCCTTTAGATAAAGCAGAAGTGGTACGCCCCGGCAAAGATGTTACCATTCTGACTTATTCTCGGATGCGTCACCATGTCTTACAGGCTTTGAACCCGTTAGAAGAGCAAGGAATTGATCCCGAGGTGATTGATTTAATTTCCTTGAAACCTCTGGATATGGAAACCATTGCTGCCTCAGTGCGGAAAACCCATCGCGTGATCATCGTAGAAGAATGTATGAAAACCGGTGGCATTGGTGCTGAATTAACCGCCCTAATTAATGATCAGTTATTTGATGAACTGGATGCCCCAGTGGTGCGTTTATCCTCAGAAGATATCCCCACCCCTTACAATGGAACCTTAGAACGATATACCATTGTTCAACCGCCAGAAATTGTCTCTGCTGTGGAAAATATGATGGCTCTGAAGGTGTAAGGGAAGACTGATGCAACAACAGCGAACCGCGATCGCGCTTATTTTCTTTCTTGTTATCGGGGCTTTGGTGGTACTCACGCAATTGTCCGTTCCCTTGGGCTTAGATTTAAGAGGGGGAGCCCAATTAACCATTCAAGTGCAAACCACTGAAGAAATTACCAATATCACTCAAGACCGATTAAAAAGTGTCAAGCGCGTTATTCAAAATCGTGTGAATGGTTTAGGTGTTTCTGAACCTCTTGTGCAAACCGTCGGTGGCGATCGAATTTCCGTACAACTCCCGGGAGTCAGCGATCCCGCACAAGCAGAACGAGTTTTAGGGGGAACTGCCCAACTCGAATTTCGGGCGCAACGAGAAGGCACAGCTGAAGAATTTCAGAATCAATTTCTCCGTCGTGACCAACTAGAAGCAAAACTAGAACAATTACGAGAGAATCCAGAAGAAAATCAAGCCGAAATCAAAGAAACCCTAAAAGAATTAGAGGCAGTTAATCAGGCAATTTCGGAGTTATTTCGTCCTGCTAGCATTACCGGGGAACAACTCCAAGATGCTCGCGCCCAACCGGTGCAAGCAGGGGATAATTGGCAAGTCTCCATTCGATTTGACCAAGAAGGGGCGGGAAAATTTGCTGAACTGACCCGTAATATTGCTGGTACTGGACGCGGTTTGGGAATCTTCTTGGATGATGAGTTGGTGAGTGCGCCCACTGTTAGCGCCCAGTATGCAGACAATGGCATTACTGGGGGAAGTGCCGTGATTAGTGGTGGCTTTACCGTGCAAGAAGCAGAAGATTTAGCCATTCAACTCCGTGGCGGTTCGTTACCCTTACCGGTGAAAATTGTGGAAAATCGCACCGTTGGCGCAACCCTAGGACAAGAAAGCATTGAACGCAGTATTTATGCTGCCCTTTCGGGGTTAGTCTTAGTCTTAGTCTTTATGGGGGTTTACTACCGTCTTCCCGGTTTAATTGCGGATTTAGCCCTCAGTGTCTATGCTCTCCTCACCTTTGCCGCTTATGTTTTAATTGGGGTCACCCTCACTTTACCTGGCATTGCTGGCTTTATTCTCAGTATTGGGATGGCAGTAGATGCCAATGTGCTGATTTTTGAACGCACTCGCGAAGAGTTACGCACGGGAAAAACGCTTTATCGTGCAGTGGAAGGAGGCTTTTATCGGGCGTTTTCTAGCATTCTTGATAGTAACGTTACCACCCTTATTGCTTGTGCCGCTCTATTTTGGTTAGGTTCGGGGTTGGTGAAAGGATTTGCCGTTACCCTGGGCATTGGGGTGCTAATTAGTCTGTTTACTGCCCTCACTTGTACGCGCACCTTCTTATTATTCACTGTATTAGGGTTTCCCACGATTCGTAAAAAACCTGAATTATTCTGTCCTAACCTCGTGGTGCAAAAATGAAGCTAAATGTAATTAAACAACGGTATTTTTGGTGGCTGTTGTCAGCGTTAGCAGTGATTATTTCTCTGTTGGCGATGATTGTATCTTATCTCCAGTTTGAAGCTCCCATTCGCCCCAGTTTAGATTTTGTTGGCGGAACGCGCTTACAATTGGAATTAGACTGCTCAATTCCTGATAACTGTGATGATCCTATTGCAATTAATGAAGTCCGATCCATCCTAGGATCACAAGGACTTGAGGAGGCTAGAGTGCAGGTGTTTGGAGAAAATGAAACGGGATTATCCATTCGCTCACAAACCCTCGATGTGGAGGAACGTACACAGCTACGGGATGCTTTAGAAGCCAATATTGGACAATTTGATCCGACAATGACTCAAATTGATACGGTGGGCCCCACGATTGGTGAGGAGTTATTTACCTCGGGGATTTTAGCCTTATTAGTCTCCTTTTTTGGGATTATTACTTATATTAGTATTCGCTTTCGGTTGGATTATGCCATTTTTGCGATTTTTGCCCTCCTCCATGATTCCTTGATCACCGCAGGCGTTTTCTCAATTTTGGGCTTAGTGGCGACTGTGGAAGTGGATAGTTTATTTCTGGTGGCTCTTTTGACAATTATTGGTTTTTCTGTTAATGATACCGTGGTTATTTATGATCGCATCCGTGAAACTGGGCAACAAGAACCGGAAGCCCCCATTGCTAAAGTGGTGGATGATGCGGTGAATCAAACCTTAACGCGATCAATTAATACCACCCTAACCACAGTTTTGCCACTGCTTGCTATCTTATTATTTGGAGGGGAAACCCTCAAAGAGTTTGCCTTAGCCTTAATTATTGGCTTTATTTTAGGAGCTTATTCGAGTATTTTCCTAGCCAGTACCCTCCTTGCTTGGTGGCGGGAACGCCAAGAAACAGCGAAACCTGAACCCTTTAGTGAACAAGTGTGATTGATTCTCAGTTATCTCGTGCTGAAGATCCAGAATTAGCGATTCAAGTCCAACGATTACATCGGTTACAAGTTTGTGGTCGTTGGCTAGGGGTCATGATTTCGTGGCTAGTTGTTATCCCTTTTGCAGCTTGGCAACTACAAGCGGAAATTTCCTTAATGCGCGATTATTTTACCATTGCGGCTGTCCGTTATGCTTTGATTTTTAACCCCGTTAGCGCGATCGCGCTTGCTTGGTGTTTAGGAGTGACCACGGCAGTTCTATTATGGCAAAGCAGCAATATTCTCTTTGGCTTCTCTTCTCGCTACCGACATCAGTTAGAAAAGCAAGTCAGACGCATCCGTCGGCACGGTAAATCTCATCCTCTTTGGCGTTGGGTTATTGCTTCTAACAAATAGCCAGTTAGAAGTCTTTGCACATTTCCCCAAGTAAGCTAAGATAATAACTCGGTGTTTGATTTTTGATGCCAGCATAGCTCAGTGGTAGAGCAACCCACTCGTAATGGGTAGGTCAGCGGTTCAAATCCGCTTGCTGGCTTTTATTTC
>CAZTXK010000247.1:0-3885 GCA_964617275.1 uncultured Dactylococcopsis sp.
ACCAATTTTATTAGAAATATTTTAACCAGCTTTGTAGAATTAATTATTATTTTAGTGGTAGCCTTTTTTATGTTGCTAGATGGAGAAAAGCTCTGGCAGCTGATTGTTAAATTATTTCCTGAAAGATGGCAACCTGAAATTACTTCTTCTCTGAGAAACAACTTTTTAGGCTTTTTTCGAGGCAGATTAATTTTATCAATATTTTTTGGCGTTTCTGCTTTTTTTGTCTATTGGATTTTACAAACCCCTTATCCTTGGTTATTAGCCGCGATCGCGGGATTATTTGATTTAATTCCCGGGATTGGCGCAACTTTAGGAGTCGGATTAACGACTTTAATGGTTTTACCGCAAGGACTCTTAATTAGCTTGCAAGTAATCATTTATTGTGTCATTTTACAACAGATTGAAGAAAATATTTTAATGCCACGAATTATGCAAGACTCGGTTAATCTTAATCCTGTGGTTATCTTTTTCTCTTTACTAGTTGGCGCGAGAATTGCAGGATTTTTAGGGATATTTTTAGCCATTCCTACAGCAGCAGTTATTGTGGGTTTGTTTAAGTTAGATGCTATGAGGGGATAGTCATTGGTAGGGGCGAACGGCCGTTCGCCCGTACTCATCATTTCATTGGTAATTAGCTTACAAATAACAAATAACAAATAACTAAAGCCCTAACAATTTTCGTTTAGCGGCTTGAAATTCTTCTTCGGTGAGATATCCTTTTTCTTTATACTGAATTAATTCCTCTAGTTCACTTAAACCTTGCTGGGATTCATTAACAATTTCTGCGTCTTCAATCTCTGTGTCTGGTTTCCCTTCAATAACACGGGAAGTTTGTTCTTGAGATTGCAGTAACGGCTGAATTTCTCGTTCAATCCGTTTACGGAATCTTTCTAACACGCCTTCTTGGTAAGGGGTATCAAGGGTTCCTTCAATTCCGAGTAGCGTATCGCGATACGGATAGTTAGGGTTTGTATCAGGAATATTATCCACATATTGAACAAATTGTTGGAATTTTGGGCGATAATATTCTTCCCATTGTTGAGGCTGATTTTTCATTTCTGTAATGACGGCTTCTAAGTTTTGTTGGAGAGTGGTAGCGAGATCAGTTTGCCGATATAAGGTTTCTAATGCCTGTTCCCAAATTGAACTTAGAGACGCGGTTTTTTCATAACCTCGCATTTGATCATAATAGGTAAATTGTAGTTCTCCTGTTTCTGCGTTGGGAGATAATAACTGTAAGGCGAGGGAGGGATAGAAAATGTCTTGTAAATCTTCTAAGGTATTTGCCTCAGGCGGAAGGATATCAGTAAAGGTAGTTTGGGCATCATTATGGAGAAATTCTTTGGCGGAAGTTGTGGCTTTGACGTAATGTTTTCGCATTTGATCTAAGCCTTCTATTAACCGCAGGGGAAAACCAGCGTATTCGCTAACAATAATAATTTCGTCTTCGGCTTGGGTAGGTTTAATTTCTGAGTTGGGAATGGCTAAATCATTATATAAAATGTCTTTAAATTGTTGAACTTCTGTTTCATCGGTATCTCGAAAGCCAATAATTCTTGAACTTTTAGCACGATCATCGACGTAATGCGGATCGGCTTTATTTAGTTTGAGTAATGGGGCTGCTTGTTGTAGAATTTGATTTAAGCGAATGGAACGTTCTGAACCTCGGTAATTTTGGAGAAACCGTTTAATCACAGAATTAATAACGGTGGAACTACGACGACCAAATAAGGTATCAACGGCTTGATAAATGGACGTTTGTAAGCTGTCTTCGTTGATGTAATTTTCTTTAACTAAGTTAATCAGGGATTTTTCTTCTCCCACGTTTTCGGTGATTTGATCGCTGACTAAAACAAGGCGCGATCGCGCTTCTTCTGAAGGTAATAAGGTTTCACAACATTGCTGGATATCTTCATCATTAAAGATGGCTTCTCCACTCATTTCATCGAAGTTAAGTTGCTTGAGTTCACTTTCTTCTTCTAAATAGTCATTCTTTAAACTCTCTACTGTGCGGCTTAAATTAGTCAATTCGCGCGATCGCGCTTGCACATATTCCTGTAACTGTTGGACAATTTTAAGGGCTTCTTGATTTAAGGCGAGTTCAAAGTTCTCTTGAATTAATTTATTAACTTTCTGTAAGGCACCTCGGGCTTCTTCTTGAATTTTATTCCCTTTATTCCCAAACAGCTTAAATTTTTGATCAATTTCGTCAATCTCTTCTTGGGTATTTCGCCAAGTTTGTTCCACTTCTTCAATGGTATGGAATTGCTTATCTTGTCGGATTTTTTCTTCTAACTCGCGCTGATAATTATTTAACTCGCTTAATAAGGCTTCTAACCATTCCCGACTAACGCGCAAGGAAAAGTTTTGGTTACTCGGCGTAAGTAACCCCACTAAAAATTGATAAATCTCTTCTTTTAAGGTAGCGGTTAATTTCGGTTGCGCTTGTTTGAGGCGAGTAATCCATTCCCCGCGCACACTTTCCGTTTCTCCCGGTTGTACTTTCCGAAATTCTTGCTTTAACTCTTTTGGCAATTGTTGATAAAGTCGAGCGCGATCATCAGGTTTTTTACTATTTTCATTAATTGCTTTTTCTTGATTATTACGCCAAGTTTTGAGGCGATCGGTAAAGCTATATTTGCCATCGCGACTGGTTTCCCGTAAGCGATAAGTCAAATGATCTTTAGCGTCTAAACTTTGATGCCAATTTGCCCCCGTCATAAACTGTTCTAGTAACAGATTAACATCGGGTTTTTGCCCTTTTCCATTGAGCCAAAATTCTAAAAGATTTAAGCTAATGCGATTTAAAGCAATTTGCACAATGCGATCGCGCGGAAAATAAATTGCTGCCAAACCAAACGTTAAATAGCCCTGACTATTCCGACGAGGATGTTGATCCCAACCGATTAAATGACTTAAAAAGTTATCCCGCATTCCACTCATAACCGGGGCTAATTCACTGGAAAATTCTAGCCCAATTTTATGAGCAATGACATTACATAATTTTCGCTGATCTAAAATCGTATATTCCCCGCCCGTCTCACTAGAAATTAAATACGTATAATCAAAAGGAGCGCGTTTTTCTTCCACCCAAACTAAATTATTAGGATCATAAACGGCTTGAAATTGACTCCCCGGGGTGCTGTAATGATTTAACTCTTTTAAGGCAGCATAAGTGTTAGCACTTTGACTGGGATTATTCCCATATAATTGTGGACTAATTACTAAATAACCAAAAATTTGCGCCCCTTGATCGCCATAATCTTGACGCAGACTATAAGCTGTATCTAAAGCCATCCCACTTCCAGTTCCCCCACACAACGAACCAATAATAAATATATTTAATCCCGGTTCTAAATAGAGTCCTTTTTGGAGTAATTTTGCTTCATGTCCTCGGGTTCGTTTCTCAGCAGTCTCAATGGCATTTCTAATGTTAGAATAGTTATGGAAAAAGGCAAGTCTTCCCACAGGACGAATTCCTTTTGCCCCTTCTTCTACCGCTTTAATATTTCTAAGTAATTGCGGCGGAAACCAACGACCAATATGATCATAAGGGCTTGTCCGATCGGATTGATTTCTTCGTTCTAACCCTTGGACAAAATTGGTTACTTCTTTACTACTCATGGTAGCGGAAACCTTTTCTGAATCCCGAAAACTTAAAGACACGCCATGATAGGTATTCCCCGTGCGTAATCCTGAACTTTGAGAAGCCCCTTTGTCAGTATCAATATGGGTAAAACTAATAATCGGGAGTTCATTTAAGTCGCCATAACGGTCAACAATTAACCGCCGCAGTTGCATTAAAACATTTTTTCCCGTTCCCCCTAAACCAATACAGATGGTTCGCTTCACACCCCGTAAGTTTCTTTCTTTAGCTTGCAT
>CAZTXK010000248.1:0-3870 GCA_964617275.1 uncultured Dactylococcopsis sp.
CTTTTAATTTCACCACGCGATCGCCGACTCCATCTTTTCCCCAAAAGGCAACATCTTTCATAGTAAGGGTAAAGACTCGCCCTTGATTACTGACTAACTTAACGAGTTGTTTCTCAGGTTGCCCTGGAATCATTCCCGAAACGCGATCGCTGCTATTGACAAATTGCAGTCCCTGTGTGCCAATATCGCCACGGCTTCCTCGTCTGAGCGCATTAACAGGGATTCTTTTTCCGTAACCGAATGCTGAAATCACTAAAATTGAATCCTCTGGTGAGAGGGAAACACACCCCACAGGCTGCTCATTTTGTCGTAAGCGAGTCGCTAAGTTGCCTTGGGCGCTGCGTCCCATGGGGGGAATTTGAATGTCATCAATCTTAAATCGCAAGATTCGTCCGGCAGAAGTCGCCAGTAATAAATCTTCTTCTTCGGTGGTTAAACATAAATCCACAACGCGATCGCGCTCTTTTAATTTCAATAGAGTTAACCCGCGATTCCCAATATTTGCCACTTCTGACGCTGATAGCCGTTTAATCCGCCCTTGTTGCGTTAACAGAATCAAATCCTGCTGCGGGAGATAGCCATAATGGAGACAAGCCTCTTCACTTTGACTGCCAATTCCCTGTAATACTTTTTTTAAGGAAGTTTTCTGTTGATAAGCCGCACTCACACTCTCTTTTTTCACCGCATAGGCTTTTCCAGAATCGGTAATGGCAATTAAAGGCAGTTCAGTTTTCAATTGATCGCGAAAAACGACAAAATCTTTACTTTTACTCCCCTTTTCTTCCGTCGGCTGCTCACACCAGTAAATTTTTTCTTGTTGCGTAATTTCGATTAATGCTGAATCTGATGGCTGATCCGTTACTTTAGTGGGAGTCGCAGTTTGCTTTTTCCCAGTTTTTTCCTTCGGTTTCGAGGGAGATTTGGTTTCTGTAACAATGCGAGTGCGTCGCTCATTACTATAACGTCGCTTTAAGCCTCGTAATTCTTTCTTCAGCGATTTCAATAACTCCTTGCGATCGCCTAATAGCGTTTCCAACTTTTCGATTTCCCCGCGTAACTCATTCACCTCTGCCTCTAATTTTTGTCGCTCTAACCCCGTTAAACGGCGCATGGGCATGGCTAAAATGGAATCTCCTTGCTGATCGCTAATTCCCAATTGCACCTGTAACTGTGCCTTCGCGGTACTGCCATCAGGGGCATTTCTAAGAATATCAATCACGGCATCCAGATGATTAAGTGAGGTTAATAACCCTTCGGCAATGTGTAAACGGTTTCTTGCCACCTCTAGCTGGTGGGTATATTGACGAGTGAGGGTTTCTTCTCGAAAGCGGAGGAAATTCTCCAATAATCCCCTTAAAGAAAGCTGACAGGGGGCATTATCCACTAATGCCAAGAGAATCGTCCCAAAATTGGATTGCAGGGCGGTCTGATGATACAGTTGTCCCAATACTTCATCAGAAGAGGCATCTCGTTTTAACTCAATCACTACTCGCACTCCAGCGCGATCGCTTTCATCCCGAATATCGGCAATGCCTTCGATGCGTCCGCCATTTACCAATTCGGCGACTTTTTCAATCCAATTTGCCTTATTGACTTGGTAGGGAAATTCTGTCACCACAAGGGCGGTACGATGACGACGGCGATAATGTAACTGTTCGACATTGACCACCCCACGAACCCGAACCGTGCCGCGTCCAGTGCGATAGGCATCTTTAACCCCTTCTAAATCAATAATTTCGCCCCCAGTGGGAAAATCAGGGGCGGGAATTAACTCCCATAATTTCTCATCGGGTAACTCAGGCTTATCAATGAGGGCAATTAACCCATCCACCACTTCTCCTAAGTTATGAGGGGGAATATTGGTCGCCATCCCCACCGCAATTCCTGAACAGCCATTGAGAAGCAATACTGGCAACTGGGCTGGTAAAACCACTGGTTCTTGTTGGGAATTATCAAAATTGCCCACAAAGTCAACCGTTGCGTCCCCAATATTATTGAGGAGGGCTTCTGTGGCTAGGGGGGCAAGTCGCGTTTCCGTGTAACGCATGGCGGCGGGGGGATCATTATCCAGAGACCCAAAATTCCCATGTCCAGCTAACAGTGGGTAACGAGTGGCAAATTCCTGTACCATCCGCACGAGGGCTTCATAAACCGCTTGGTCGCCATGAGGATGATATTTCCCCAACACATCCCCCACCACCCGAGCGCATTTGCGAAAGGGACGATCAGGGGTTAAACCCAACTCGTGCATTGCATACAAAATCCGTCGATGAACTGGTTTTAAGCCATCACGGACATCGGGTAAGGCTCGCCCGACAATGACGCTCATCGCATATTCTAAATACGATTGTTGCATCTCCGAGTGGAGCGCGGTGGGAATAACTTTATTGCCGCTCGTAAGATTTAACTGTTTTGCCATGCCTAAAGTACCTATTGGTGTTGGAGAAACTTTAACTACTCTGGATCAGGTGGGGTAATTTGTAAACGAGTCAGGGTTGCTTCCATGGGGGGAGAGAGGAAAAAGTCTGCCGTATCCGTCAGTAGCTTTTCTCCCCAAAGATTCTCTTCTAGAAAGTCAAGATTACCATAGCGTTCATCTTGCTGTAAGGCTTCTTCCGCTAAAGCCTGAGCTTCTTCTTGGTTTCCTTGTTGATACATTGCCACAGCAATGGCAAGTTTGGGTTCGGAAGACTCCTCGGCTATTTTCACTGCTGTTCGCCAATGCTTGATGGCTTGCTTCATTTTTCCCTGTTCATAGCGAATTAAGCCAATATTGTTAATTGCTGGCCAAAATCCACTTTCGAGATTATGGGCTTTTTCATATCTCGCGATCGCGCTATCATAGTCCCCCAGTTGTAAATAAGCATTGCCGAGATCAAAGAGGGCTTCGGGAGCCTTGGGTTGGATATCTAACCCGGTTTCTAACTCCTGCACTGCCTGTTGGTAGTCCCCCTGACGAAAATAAGCCGAGCCGAGGGTAAATAAAACTTGGGCTTCACTTGGGGCAATCTCATGGGCTTTTTCGAGGGCAACAATCGCTTCCTCGAAATTCTCGTTTCTCACTTGCAAACTGCCTAAAATAAACCAAGGTTGATAGACTTCCGGCGCAAGTTGGGTTGCCACTTTTGCCCGTGCTAAGGCAGCGTCATACTGTTGGAAGCGAACTAATTGGGCGGCATCTTGGGCTAGTCTAACGCCCTGTTGTTCTAAGTTTTCAAAGTTTGGTTCTAAGGTATGCGGCAGTAAGGCTTGGGAATAAGCAGGGGGAATCGCAACCCCCCACATTCCAGTACAAGCAAGTAATGAAATTAACAGATTTTGTTTTAACCCCATAAAATTCCCTGTTTTAGTTAATCTTGTCCTAATATAGTTCAACAATAACGAGCTTTTTTAACAATGACCATTACCATCAAATTAACCAAAGATAGCATTGATCACCTGGACTTATCACCACTGCAGCGTGAATTAGAGCCAATTTTAACGCAAGGAAACCTAACTGAATACGAACAACAATTCCAATTTCAGTTTGATTATCCCCGAGAGGAGAGTGATCCTCGTGAATGGTCAGAAGTTCCCGAAGTTCGTCTCTGGTTTCTCCGCCTAGACACGGTTTATCCTTGGTTTATTTTCTTTCTCGACTGGCGCAATGGGGAATTAGCCCGTTATACTGCCATGTTGGTCCCGCATCAGTTTAGCCGTGCTGAAGGCATCCAGTTTAATCCGGAGGCGTTAGAACTGTTTGTCATGCGAAAGGTCTTTGTTTTATATGACTGGTTCAAACAGCAAGAGATGTCTGGCTATGGGCGGATTACGTCTTTTAGTCAAATGTTAGGCTACGATGTGGATGAATCATTTTTTAATCAGCTTTAA
>CAZTXK010000249.1:0-1661 GCA_964617275.1 uncultured Dactylococcopsis sp.
TGTAAACCGACACTTTTAGCGGGATTAATAATGACTTTGCGGTAATCGGGTTCGGAAAGAGTCGGGGAAAGAAAAAAACTTGCCTGTTGCAACAGAGCGGCTAATTCCGAAAATTCTAAGCAAGAGGTAACAAAATCCCCTCGGAGGGTAATTAAAAGTTTAGCGCGATCGCTGGCATAATTAATTACGCCTAAGATCAACTCTAGAAATTGCTCTCGTTCTACAGGCGAAGCAAGGGTAAAAATTTCTTCAAATTGATCCACCACAAACACCACCATGGGTTCTGGGCAACTCCGCAGCCAGCAAACTAACCCCTCAACTCCCTGGTAGAGTAAGCCTTCTAGTTGTTCTTCCTCCCCATTAGCGAGAGCTTGAACTAAGCTGTTTAGGGGATGTTCCCCCGGGCGGAAATAGCAAATGCGCCACTGTTCACTGGCAGGTAATTGGTCTCCCTGTTTCAGTTGCGTCATCATTCCCGCCTGAACTACTGAGGATTTCCCGCTGCCAGAAGCCCCAACCACCGCTAAAAAAGAACGGTGATAAAGTTCGGCAATTAGTTTTTGGGTAAATTGTTCCCGCCCGTAAAAGTAGGCGGTATCTTCTTCCTGAAACGCTCTCAATCCCACGTAAGGACAAATGCCTAAATCAAGATTCACGGCAGAAGCGGCATGAGTTTCGGGGATAATTTCAATCACCCCACGCCCTCCCGAAAGCCAAATTTCTAGGGGAATATTTGTGGGGGCTAACTGAGCTTTGAGTTGATAGATCCAGCTAGCGACCGAGAATCCTGTTTTTTCTTGGCTTAGGGTTTCTAACATCGCTTGCATAAAGCGATCTGGGGCTTGCTCCCCTGAACTGGCAGCGAGCAAACATTGCCCATAATCGGTTCCCAGTTTTAATTCTTCTAGACATTCATTAAGATAGGCGGTTTCACGACAGTCAAGAATAATAATTTGTTGGGCGTTACTGGCAGCTGCTAACTGTTTCCGAAGCCAAGATAAGCTAATCCGATTTTGCTTGCCGAGGGTAAAGTAAAGGGTTCCCGTTTCATCGAGATCCACATTGCCTCGCAGATAAAGTAAGAGGGTCTCGTTTTCATGATTATTCCCTAATTGCAGACAGGTCTGAATTTCCTGTTGTACTTGAATGGGAGAGAGTTTGTTGGGGAGCCAGTAGTTGAGTTCAAATTGACTTCTACCGCGCAACACTTTCCCTAGTTCCAAACTGGTTTGAGTTTGCGGCGGCGTTTCTAAGATAAGAGCGCGACGGGGATATGCTGTAGATAAACTTTGCGGGGTTTTTCCCAGAATGAGTTCCCCCACCCCTTCTACGATGCGTTTGGGGGTTTGCAGGGGATATTCGGATTGAATGCTGGCTTCCCCACGATTTCGCTTTTGTTGATTAATTAAGCGCAGTTGTTGATTGGTTTTATCAATGTATTGCAGGGTTTGATGATAGATGTAGCGGTAGAGTTGATCCGCCTCAATGATTCCATCGTCTTTGGCGGCTTCTCCGCGCAACCCTCGAATCAGGTAATAAGTAAAAATGCCATGACCAATTTCAGGAAATTCCCATGACTGTTGAGCGCGATCGCAGGATAATAGCGCATAAAAGCCTTGATTATAAGTCGCTTGTTCCTGCAACCGTTGAATTAATTGCGG
>CAZTXK010000249.1:1761-3803 GCA_964617275.1 uncultured Dactylococcopsis sp.
TCTTGATACTCATTCACTCCAATAAGCAACGCCCAAAATTGAGCAACGTCTGAGGTGAGGCTTTTTTTTGTATTACTACTGGTAACAGCGATCGGACACATGGCTTTTCCTTGTCATTTAAGTAACGGCTATTGTGGCATTTCAATCATTTCAATCTCTCCTAGTTCTGTTCCCATGGCATTCCCTGTTTCTTCTGTAGATAAGTTTTGCTGTATGGAAGGATTAGCTTGCCTTGATTCTTGCAAAAGCTGTTGTTGTTTCTGCAAAGCGGATGAGGTATTTTCTTGCGCTGTTTCTAATATGGCTCGAACTTGGGAGGAATAGGAATCGAGATTATCACCCGGTCTTAAGCCATCGGCAATACCACTGGTTTGATAAAAGGTGGTTAAACTAAAGGTTTGTATGGGATCAGCATCCCTTCTCACGATATCTATAGCTTGACCTGCTTCTAATTCTACTGGCGGTTTAGTATGGGCGGGTGCAGTATATTTCTCAATTCTAGACACTTTCACAGAACTGTTGGGACTCGCAAATACCCCCACTCTCGTCTGATTCGTATCTGCATTATAAGTTGTCCAAAAAACTGTTCCTCCCTCGGCTTTAATCTGTGCATTAGGCGTTTTTAAGGTGCGTTCATTGCCCCCGGGTTGCAGAATAAACAGAGCAGTGCCATCGGTTAACTCGAAATGTCTGGTTCCGGCTCTAAAGTGAAAATCAGTATTAGCAGGGGCTCTGACTAACGTTCCTTCATTAAATAAGAGATCAGCTCTAGAATTGGCTTCCGTTTCTAAAAAATCTCCTGGAATCAGTCGTGCTTTCTCCTTGGCTTGATTTTGATTAATAAATACTTGGTTAATTAATTCATAAATACTGGCTCGTCTTAGTGGCGGTTCTGCAAGAGCTATCCCTGGAAAAGCAATGATGAGAGGAATGGAAATAATCAACACAGTTAATTTTCTGATGGAAAATTGTTTCTTAACAAGTTTAAGCATAAATTGTTTTCCTTAAAGATATTCTCTTCCACAAATACCATTTGTTTTTCTCAATTTGCCAAGTCAAAGATTACGCCTTCCTCCTGCTCTGACAGTTGTGTCTTCAGTCATTCCTTACATTTCGTTATAGCCTTTTATGCAGAATGGTGGATTGAACTGGGAAGCAGAAAAAGAGGATTTGATGTTGTTGATGTAGCCAGTGTTTCAGAATAATCCTAAATCATATCCAACCCGAATTCCCGCTCGAAAGGCATCGGGATCAATGCCATCTAAGGAAGAATTTCCAACGCGATAGGCAACTTGTCCTTCAATAAAAAACTGATTGGTTGGGCGATAAATCACTGCCCCAGTTAGTTGTTGTTGAAAATCGGTTCGACTGGCTGCAGTAAAACTATCTAACGTTAACCCATAGCTGAGTTTACTTTCCCATTGGGGAGAAAGCTGGTAGCTTAGGGCTAAATCAATTTCATTGCTAATATGAGTGAGTTCATCGGGATTAACAATGTGACCTTCTAGGGCATAACCTGACTGGAATGTTAGCTGCTCACTAACGCGATCGCGCCGCTTGACGGCAACTTCTAAAACATTATCCACTAAAAACGCATCACTGTCATTTGGCGAGCGAATTTGGTCGCCATTCCCCGTATCATAAACGCGATCGTGCCTCCAGCGAAAAGTTCCCCAGACTTGGGAGCTAAACTGTTGTCGAATCCCTAGCCCAAGGTTCAGGGAATTATACTCTAAACTGTCATTATCCCCATAACGCACTAAATTCCCCCCGCCATAAGCCGTTAGATTGGTGTTCGTATCAAGGGCGGGCGTTGCGGTTAAAAAAAGACCATTGGCAAAGCTCACATCAGTGCGTTCAAAATCTCCCAGCAAGTCGGGATCGATATTGTCTTCGTCAAAGTCTTCAATTGAGGTAAGATTGGAACTCAAAAAAGCCGAAGAACGCAATAATAATTTCACTGTGGGCGGTTCTGTTTTCTCAGGCAGAATTTGAATTTCGCCGAGTTGTTCTTGTTCGGTTTCGGCAGTCTCTTGGTTTTC
>CAZTXK010000250.1:0-3786 GCA_964617275.1 uncultured Dactylococcopsis sp.
TTTAGGATCATAAATCGCGCCTTTTTTATTTTTCTCTCATCAAAGTTTGCGTATCCCACATTGATATCGCTAATTTTACGCGATCGCGAAATCAGTAAACTCACGATGTTTAGGATCATAAAAAGCTAAAACAATTTCTTCTTTCCAAATCCCCTCTCTTAATAGTTCATTAGCAATTCCTTCCTCTGTCCAATCTTCTTCCATATAAATTTTATTATTTTTAATGCGAATATGAACATGAATTTTACTGATCTTCTTCTTTCCTTCCCAGCCTAAAAATAGCCAAAGATATTGATCATGAGTTTCATCAAAAATTAAACAGCTTTCTTGATTGAGATTAGCTGCACCTGAAACCCAATTGTGATATTCCGTCAATATCTTTTTTATTAAATGACGATAAGTTTCTAATCGATCCATTCTAGAATTTCCTCCTGTTCCATCTCAACAACGATTAAAAGCAATTGATTAAGTTGAATAATCTCTTGAATGGACGCTCGTTTAAAGAAATTTTCATAAATGCTATCCTTAATTGCTAGATATATCTCATATTCTGGTTCAGTCAGGTTAATAAAATTTCTATACAAAGTATATTGTCCCAAAGCAACCTGAAAATCTTGCATCAAGGAAGGACTGAGAAAACTTTTAACTTCTACAATAATTTTCTTTCTATTTTGTGCAGCGGCAATCAGTTTTTCAGCTGCTAAATCAGCAAATATTTCGGCATCCTTATATTTAATTGTATAAGGATCGGCAATAATCGTCCAACCATCTTTGATTAAAGCATTTTTCACTGCATCATGATAAATATCTTTTGCTGGCATTTCCCCCCATTTTTATCTTATTGTAAATTACTTCATTGAAGCTTCGATCCGTTGCGTGGAGCGTGCTAGAAATACAGTTATGATGCTATAAAAGAATGCTTTTTGGAAATTGTACTCTTCACCAGAATCACTCGATTCTAATCCAAAACCACTTAGAAAGTAAATAACCGCGAGAAAGAAAACTTGAGTAATGGGAAAGATTGGAAAACCATCTTCATAAAGGGATGATGAGAAATTAAAAAATTGCTCATAACAATTAGCCATATATTTTGAATATTAGTTCAGTTTTTGCTAATCACCTAAAAAAATTCCCCCCAATCATTGGGGGGTTAGGGTGGATTATTTAGCGCCCGTTGGCATTCCTAAAATGTCCTCAATTTTGGGCATTTCTTCTAAAGGAATCACGCGACCTTCTTCCTCGAAATTCTCAATTTGGTCAAAGTTGAGATACTGATACAAATCATCCGCAAAGGGATTAATTTTTTCCTGCACAATCGAGAGATATTCATCCACTGTAGGAATGTAACCCAACAACGCACAAACTGCCGCTAATTCGGCTGAACCGAGATAGACTCGTGCGCCTTTGCCCATGCGGTTATTAAAGTTTCGGGTAGAAGTAGAGAACACCGTTGCTTCATCCTCAACACGGGCTTGGTTCCCCATACAGAGAGAACAACCGGGCATTTCAGTACGCGCACCCGCAGCTGCAAACACGCCATAAACGCCTTCCTCTCGCAGTTGTTTCTCATCCATGCGCGTTGGGGGACAAACCCAGAGGCGAACTTTGACCTTTCCTGCATCTTCAAGAACTTTGGCAGCCGCACGATAGTGACCAATGTTGGTCATGCAAGAACCAATGAAGACTTCATCAATTTTATCCCCAGCGCATTCTGACATTAATTTTACATTGTCAGGGTCGTTGGGGGCAGCAACAACGGGTTCTTTAATCTCGTTTAAGTTAACTTCCAAAACATCCGCATATTCTGCGTCTTCGTCCGCTTCTAATAACTCAGGATTATCCAACCATTCCTGCATTTTGGCAGCGCGACGTAACAGGGTGCGAGAGTCTTGATAGCCACGCGCCACCATGTTTTTAATTAGGGCAATATTGGAATTGAGATATTCGGAGATGGTCTCTTTCCCTAACTTAATCGTACAGCCAGAACAAGACCGTTCGGCAGTGGCATCGGTTAATTCAAAGGCTTGTTCCACTTTCAAGTCGGGTAAGCCTTCCATCTCCATAATGCGACCCGAGAAGACATTTTCTTTAACCTCTGTCCCCACGGTTAATTTCCCTTGTTGAATGGCGACATAGGGAATGGCATTGACAATGTCACGGAGGGTAACTCCCGGTTGTAATTCTCCGGTGAAGCGCACTAACACCGATTCTGGCATATCTAGAGGCATTACCCCTAAAGCGGCGGCAAAGGCAACTAACCCCGAACCAGCAGGGAAAGAAATTCCGAGAGGAAAGCGCGTGTGAGAGTCACCGCCAGTTCCGACTGTATCGGGAAGTAACATCCGATTTAACCAAGAGTGAATAATGCCATCTCCCGGTTGTAGGGAAACGCCGCCTCTGTCAGCAAAGAAGTCGGGGAGTTGTTGATGGGTTTTCACATCCACAGGTTTAGGATAGGCTGCGGTGTGACAGAAACTTTGTAAAACGAAGTCTGCGTTAAAGCCAAGACAAGCCAGTTCTTTTAATTCATCCCGTGTCATGGGTCCGGTGGTATCTTGAGAACCAACGGTGGTCATAATGGGTTCACAGGAAGTTCCGGGGCGTACACCGGGGAGTCCACAAGCGCGTCCCACCATTTTTTGGGCAAGGGTAAAGCCTTTATTATTTTCTTGGGGAACTTCGGGACGAGTAAAGAGGGATGTTACTTCTAAGCCTAACGCCTCTCGGGTTTTATCGGTTAAGGCGCGTCCAATGAGAAGGGGAATGCGTCCCCCAGCGCGAACTTCATCTAAGATGGTATTGGGTTTCGGTGTAAAGGTGGTGAGGGTTTCTCCTGCTTCGTTGGTGATTTTCCCCTCGTAGGGATAGATGGTGATAACATCCCCCGTCTTCATTTGGGTGACATCGCATTCAATGGGAAATGCCCCAGAGTCTTCTGCGGTATTAAAGAAAATGGGGGCAATTTTTCCACCGAGAATATAGCCGCCAGCGCGTTTATTAGGAACGTTGGGAATATCATCTCCGATGTGCCATAACATGGAGTTGATTGCCGATTTGCGAGAAGAACCGGTACCAACGACATCGCCCACATAAGCTACGGGTAAGCCTTTTTCTTTAAGTTGCGCCAGTTGTTCCAGCCCTTCTGGCATCCGTGACTCTAACATAGCCAAGGCATGAAGGGGAATATCCGGGCGTGTCGTGGCGTGGGTAGCAGGAGACAAGTCGTCAGTGTTGGTTTCTCCCGGCACTTTGAAGACACTGAGGGTAATTTGTTCCGGGACTTCAGGCTTATTAATAAACCAAGTTCCTTCCGCCCATTCGTCTATAACCTGTTTGGCGTAAGAATTGGTTTGTGACAGTTCAAAAATATCGTTAAAGGCATCAAACGCAAGAATCGTTTGACTGAGGGCAGCAGCTGCTTTTTGAGCAAGGTTGCTGTCTGCTGATTTGAGAAACTCAATCAGGGATTGGACGTTATATCCCCCAACCATGGTTCCGAGAAGTTCTACCGCTTCTTCGGGGGTGATGAGGGGAGAGGAAATTTCTTGTTTGCCAATGGCGGTGAGAAAGTCAGCTTTGACATAGGCTGCTTCGTCAACACCGGGGGGAACGCGATCGCGCAGTAAATATAATAACTCTTCTTCTGTGCCTTCGGGAGGCTGTTTTAATAGTTCACATAATTCGGACGTTTGTTCGGCATTTAAGGCAAGGGGGGGAATGCCTTGTTCAGCGCGTTCGGCTGCGTGTTGGCGATACGCTTCTAACATTTTATCTTGTGTTCTCCTA
>CAZTXK010000251.1:0-3739 GCA_964617275.1 uncultured Dactylococcopsis sp.
ATTTCAGGAAGGATATCCGCAATGGCAAGAGTTATTTTAGTAATTAGTCATTGGTCATTAGTCATTGGTTTACAAACAACGAAGGACAAAGGACAAAGGACAAGGGACAAACAATAATGTCACAATAGTTGTCAAAAGTGGAATTAGAACTATGTTTAATCGTCAACGCATTGAACCGAAGCCAGGACAGGAATCAGTTTGGGATTATCCGCGCCCCCCTCGTCTGGAATCTTCCTCCAGACAGATTCAAGTGGTATTTAATGGCGAGATCATCGCCGATACGAAAAACTCTCTCAGGATGTTAGAAACAAGTCATCCTCCTGTGTATTATATTCCTGCCGAAGATGTGAAACAGGAATATTTAACTCAAACTAATCATCAATCTTTTTGTGAGTGGAAAGGGAAAGCCCGCTATTATGCTTTGAAAGTGGGCAATCAGGAAGTGATTAATGCTGTCTGGGATTATCCGAGCCCTAGTTCTCGCTACTCAAACATCAAGGATCATTTTGCCTTCTATCCCGCACAAATGGAGGCTTGTTACGTGGATGGAGAAAAAGTGCAATCCCAAGAAGGTGATTTTTATGGGGGTTGGATTACCAGTGAAATTGTTGGTCCTTTTAAGGGTGCGCCCGGAACTTGGGGCTGGTAGAATCAGAGGTGACAAAGCTCTCCCAAACATTACAACTTCAGTGTGATGAAAAATTCTACTTGGCAACGCAATCTACCCTTAGCCGTTACCATCGAAACATCGGTTAAACAGGCTCTGGCTTTATTGGGAGGGATTCCCATCCTCGTCAGTATAACACTAATTACGATTTTACTATGGGAGTCGATTCTGTTCTTTCAAGATGTGAGCCTAGCAAGGTTTTTCACAGATACTGAATGGACTCCCATGTTTCAGTCCAATCCTCAATATGGGATTCTGGTTCTAGCAAGTGCTACGTTTTTAATTACCACGATTGCTGCGATTACTGCGATTCCCCTTGGGATTATGGGCGGGGTTTATCTTTCTGAATATGCTCCTAAGAATGTTCGTCGTTTCTTAAAACCAATCCTAGAAGCCCTTAGCGGTATTCCAACGGTTGTTTTAGGATATTTTGCTCTTCTATTTTTTACCCCCCTACTGCAAAATTTTATTCCTGAATTATCTGCATTTAATTCTCTCAGTGCAGGAATTATTGTTGGCATTTTGATTACCCCTACCATTTCTTCCCTAGGAGAGGATGCGATGAAAAGTGTTCCTCCATCCTTACGAGAGGGGGCTTATGGTTTGGGGTTCACCAAAAGTGAGATGATTATTAAAGTCTTACTTCCGACGGCTTTCCCTGGTATTGTTGCTGGTATTAGTCTTGCTGTGTCACGAGCTTTAGGGGAAACGATGATTGTTTCCATCGCTGCTGGGCAAAATCCTAATTTAACGCTGAATCCTTTTGTTCCAGTAGAAACAATTACGGCTTTTATTATTCAAATTAGTCTCGGGAGTGTTAATTTTGGATCAGTGGCATTCCAGACCATTTTTACTGTAGGAACAGTCTTGTTTCTGATTACCTTAGTTCTCAATACATTTGGCAATTGGTTAAGTTATCGCACAACTGAACAAATTTCTGCCATTTTCACGCCAAAATCAGAATTATTAGATGCAGAGGAGATAAGTAGAACTGAGGAAGAAGAAAAGGAATTTGCTCAGGCTTTAGCCAAACAAGTGCAAAATGCCAAACAGAATATTTCCTCGCAACCGACTCGTTTTTTACGCGACAAGTTATTTCAGGTGCTTTCTTTCCTTGCTGCTTTTATGGGGGTGATTGTTTTATGCGTCTTATTTTATGATTTAATTCCCAATGGATTACCCCGCTTAAATTGGGATTTTATTACCAGTTTTACCTCTCGTAACCCTGAAGAAGCTGGAATTTTAGCTCCTTTAATGGGAACGCTATGGCTTTTTTTCTTAACGGCAATAATGATCATTCCGATTGGCGTTGGGGCAGCAATTTATTTAGAGGAATATTCCCCTGATAATTGGATAGCAAGAGCGATTGAAATTAATATTGCGAACCTGGCAGCAGTTCCTTCAATTATTTATGGCTTATTGGGGTTAGAAATATTTGTCCGTTTTTCATCTCCCATAACGGGTGGGTATAGTATTTTAGCGGCGGCGTTAACATTAGGGGTAATTGTTTTACCGACGTTAATTATTACCAGTCGTACTGCTTTGAGAGAAATTCCTGACAGTATTCGCCAAGGAGGATATGCGGTGGGAATGACAAAAGGACAAGTTTTGCAGCGTATTGTTGTTCCTTCGGCTCTCCCAGGGTTAATAACAGGCATTTTATTGGCGTTATCTCGTGCCATTGGAGAAACAGCGCCTTTAATTGCTGTAGGGGCGGTGGCTTCGATTCGCTTTCTACCAGAAGGATTACAAAGTGACTATACGGCGCTTCCGGTGCAAATTTTCTTTTGGTTGCAAGATGCTAATCCAGATGTTCAAAATAATGCGGCGGCAGCAACCATGGTTTTAATTATCTTAGTTTTATTCCTGAATGTTATTGCAGTATTTTTCAGGGATTTTTATCGTCGTCAGTTAACTTAAAAGGAAGTCAATCATGCCATCTATTCCAGAAAAGCAAGCTCAAAGAGATATTATCCTACAAGTCAATAATCTTTCCGTTTCTTATGATGGAAAATCTATTTTAAGAAATGTCAATTTAGAAGTTCCTCGACATCAAGTGATTGGATTTATTGGTCCTTCTGGTTGTGGAAAAAGTAGTTTAATTCGCTGTTTTAATCGTTTAAATGATTTGGTGAAAGGGGCAAAAATAACAGGATTTATTCACTTAAATGGCAAAAATATTTATGATGATGAGGTGATCAACCCTGTGGAGTTGCGACAACAGGTGGGAATGGTGTTTCAACGCCCTAATCCGTTTCCGAAGTCGATTTATGAGAATATCGCGATCGGGCTGAAAGTTAATGGGTATCGGGGAAATAAAGATGAGTTAGTGGAGTATTCCTTGCGTCAAGTGGGGTTATGGAAAGAAGTTAAGAATCGGTTACGGGAAAATGCCCTGAATCTTTCGGGAGGGCAGCAACAACGGTTGTGTATTGCTCGCGCGATCGCGCTTCAACCTGATATTATCCTCATGGATGAGCCTTGTTCTGCACTTGATCCCATTTCTACGGCTCGGATTGAAGATTTAATTCGGGAACTGCAAAAGGACTACACTTTAATTGTGGTCACTCATAACTTAAAGCAGGCTTCTTTAGTTTGCAGTTATGTTGCTTTCTTTAATTTAGAGGGGGAAGCAGAAGCAGAAGGAGTGGGCTATCTTGCAGAATATGATCGCACGGAAATAATCTTTCAGCGCCCGCAAAAGGCTGAAACGCAACAATATGTGACAGGAAGACGCTTTCCCTAATCCCATTTCTAGATAGTAAAGAGAACCGTTCGTGAAAACCTAGACAAGGTTGTACAGCCTTTGTCAAAGCTATAAGCTAACGAGCGTGCAGATTTGGTGGTAAGTCCTGTAAAAAAGGCACACTACGTTAAATTGGTCATCACACCCAAGTGTGAACGCCAGCACTTGGCTCTGTGGGCTATTGATTAAACTTAGAGCGAAGGTTTATAAGCGATAGTGTCATAGCCCTAAAAAGCCTTTTTAACATTATCGAGGCAAACCTAACTGTTTTTCAGATTGGCTTAAGAAGCCACTAAAACTATGTCCAACTATGTTTTTGTTATTGA
>CAZTXK010000252.1:0-3719 GCA_964617275.1 uncultured Dactylococcopsis sp.
GTAGTGGGCAAAGCCCACTAAAATTGATTATTCCCCAATAATTTCGGGTTGGGTTAACTCATCGGACATTTCAATAATCGCCCGAATCGGAGGAGTCATTAAGGGATCATCTAAATTGTCTTGGCTTTTATCCTCACTGCGACGACGTTTTGCTCGTTTAGCTACCTGTACCGTAATTCGATAGCGATTAGAGGCAGCATTGACTAACTGTTCCGCCCGTTGAACAATCTCATCGGCGTTAAAAGAGGAGTGTTTATACATTCTTGAAAAAATTAAGAGAATAAGCTCAAATCATTACCATTACTAGAATAACGCATTTGGGCTTAGTTTCCGTTATCCCCCTTCGGCAAACGTAACCATCACAATCACGGAGAGTAAAATGCCAGGGGTAAGCAAAACGACTAGCATTAAGAGTTCATTGGGAGTCATGGGCAATTCCAAGAGCTTCGTCTCTCCTAAGCTAACTTACTAGGGAGGTTTCTGAGAGAAAACATAGAATCTTTTAACGAACCCAAGCCGCTGTTCTGAGATTGGGGATGACAGCAACTTATGGGGAGGAAGCCTAAAGCGAGGGCATAGTAGCTTTGGGTAGTTCACTCTTCCCGAAATAAGCCAAATAGGGGACCAAGAACTAAACCTGCAACAAATCCGCCAGCATGCGCCCAATAGGCAACGCCACCGCCTTCTGTACCAATAGAAGCTGAACTTTCTAAGGTGGCGATGCTATAAATGGCTTGTTGGGCAAACCAAACGCCAAGAAACACAAATGCAGGGAGGCGAATCGTTGTCCAAATAATGATAAGGGGGAGCAAAGTTAGAATTTGGGCAGCAGGGAATCTTAAGATATAAGCCCCCATAATACCAGCGATCGCGCCACTTGCCCCTAACAATGGCACTTCTGAGTTCATGGAAAAAAACCATTGCGCTAAGGCGGCAAAAGCCCCACAAGATAGGTAAAACCCCAGAAACCAAATTTTCCCCATAGCATCTTCGATATTATTCCCAAACACGCGAAGATAGAGCATATTCCCTACAATATGCAGAATTCCTCCATGTAAAAATTGGGAAGTGAATAAGGTAAACCAGGGCATCGATTGCTGGATCTCTCCCCCCTGAAAACTCTGGCTTAATTGCTTGGGAATGACAGCATAAGTTGCAAAAAATGCTTCTAATTCAGAGGGGCTTAAACTCAGTTGATATAAAAAAATGGCAACATTTAAGCCAATCAACCCATAAGTAATAATGGGGGTGTTTCTTGTGGGGTTGTTATCGTGTAACGGAATCACGGCTATATTCCCCTAATTTCTAAATGGCATCAATTCAATAATAAGTGTCTTGTTCTTCGCGAAATAAACCTAGCATGGGGCCGAGAATTGCCCCAAAAATAAATCCTCCAGCGTGCGCCCAATAAGCGACACCGCCTCCTTCCATGCCAATGTTAGTGGCTGTTCCAAGGCTAGCAAATCCATAAAAAGCCTGTTGAATAAACCAAAAGCCCAGAAAGAAAACTGCGGGAACGCGAATCGTCGTCCAAATAATGAAAAGGGGAAGCAAGGTTAAAATTTCAGCTTGCGGGAATCTTAGCACATACGCTCCCATAATTCCCGCGATCGCGCCACTTGCCCCTAAAGAGGGCACTTCAGAAGAAGCAGAGAAAAACCATTGTGCTAAACTGGCTAACGCTCCACAAGACAGATAAAATACTAAAAATCGACCGCGTCCTAAAACCTCTTCCAGATTATTGCCAAATATCCAGAGGTAAAGCATATTTCCGCCTAAATGAAGGATTCCCCCGTGAAGAAATTGAGCCGTAAATAACGTTAAGATCGGGGAAATGGGGTTATCCACATAAATCCCTCGAAAACTTGCTGTTAATGCCTTGGGAATCACCGCATAGCTTCTAAAAAAGGCTTCTAGTTCGGGAGGGCTTAAATTAATTTCATATAAAAAAACTGCAATATTTAAAGCAATGAGACCATAAGTGACATAAGGTGTAATTTTAATGGGGTTGCGATCGCGCAAAGGAACCACAATAACTGACCTCACTTTTCGTTAAGATTCGTTCTCAAGATACCCCATCTTTAACCACTTTGTCTGTACCCTAGGAGAATAACCCGTGCTGCATGACCAACTTAACTATTATCCCTATCCCTCCCAACGTCGCGTTATGCTGGGAAAAAATGGTGCTGTTGCCACCAGTCAACCCTTAGCTAGTTTAGCGGGAATGGAAATGTTGGCAGCAGGGGGAAGCGCGATCGATGCAGCGGTTGCCATGGCAATCACCTTAACCGTGGTTGAACCCACATCCAATGGCATTGGCGGTGACGCTTCGGCATTAGTTTGGGATGGTCAAATTCACGGCTATAATGGCTCTGGAAAAAGTCCCAAAAATCTAAGTCAAGAACAATTTAATCAAACACGGAATAACACTCGTTTGGGTTGGTCAAATATCACCGTTCCCGGGGCGGTGGCAACTTGGCGAGACTTATGGGAAAAATGGGGCAAACTTCCCTTTGAACAGTTATTTTCCCCAGCGATTCGTTATGCCAGTGAAGGCTTTCCTGTTTCTCCCGTTACCGCTTTAGCTTGGGAACAAGCAGAATCTCGTTATCTGCATTTAGATGCCCCTGAATATCAGCCCTTTCAAGAGGTATTTTTCCCCAAACAACGCGCCCCAAAAACAGGAGAAATTTGGGGGAGTTCCCTTCATGCTAAAACCCTCAGCGCGATCGCGCAAAGTGGGGGAGAAGACTTTTATCATGGGAAACTTGCAGAAAAAATCGCCAATTTTGCTGCTGACACAGAGGGCTATTTCACCGCCCAAGACTTTCAAAATCATCAAGGAGAATGGGTAACGCCCATTGCTGCCAGTTACCGTAACCTCCAAGTCTGGGAACTGCCGCCAAATTTTCAAGGTCTTGCTACCCTGATTGCCCTCAAAATTCTAGAAGGCTTTGATCTCGAATCAACTCCCTATAACAGCGAACAACGCTATCACTGGCAAATTGAAGCCATGAAACTTGCCTTTGCCGATATTAATCATTATCTCGCTGATCCCAACTGGATGAACATTGATATTGAAACCTTACTAGCAAAGAATCAGATTCAAAAACGTCGGCAACTAATTGGAGAAAAAGCCCTGACTAATATTGAACCCAGTTTTTCTGATCATGGCACCGTTTATTTAACCGCCAGTGATGGGGAATTAATGGTCTCGCTGATTCAATCTAATTATGAAGGCTTTGGCAGTGGTGTTTTAGTACCAGACACAGGCATTGCTTTTCATAACCGAGGCAGTTCTTTTAATCCTCAACCCGGACATCCCAACGAATTTGCCCCGGAGAAACGTCCCTTTCATACCATTATGCCTGGATTTTTAACCGAAGATGAGCAACCTTTAGGAACCTTCGGAGTCATGGGAGGGCAAATGCAGCCTCAAGGTCACTTACAAGTGATTTCTAATCTTGCTGACTATGATATGAACCCTCAAGCCGCCCTAGATGCACCGCGCTGGCGATATTTGACCGATCAGCGAGTGGTTTTAGAAACAGGCATTCCCTCAGAAGTGATGATTTCTCTTTCCCAGCGAGGGCATGAAGTCCGAGTGAACCCCAGTAAAGGACTCTTTGGCAAAGGGCAGATCATTCTTAAGCGTGATGGCGTTTTGATTGCCGGGTCTGAACCTCGCGCCGATGGCATGGCTTTAGTCATTTAGAGGG
>CAZTXK010000253.1:0-3692 GCA_964617275.1 uncultured Dactylococcopsis sp.
TCACTGGTCACTGGTCTTTGAATAATCAAAAGCAAATCTCCCCCAATTTTTGTAATGAGGGAGAAAGAGAATCAACTTCTAACAATCGTCTTAAACTGAAACGTCTCCCAGTTCTTCCACAACGCCGCCTTCGATTTCTTCCTCGGCAGTAGTTTCTTCCTCTGGTGCGGGTTCTGCGGCTTGGGCTTCACCAATGGTGAGAACCGTCCGTTCGGGATCATCACTAGCCGTTACCCCTTCAGGAAGGTTTAAGTCTGCAATGTGGAGCGTGGTTCCCACAGGCATCTCTGTGACATCAATGTCGATCACTTCGGGAATTTTGTCAGGAGGACACTGAATGGTTAATTCGGTGATCGTTTGTTCGAGAACGCCGCCTTCTTTCACCCCTTCTGCTTCACCATTGAGGCTAACTGGAACCACGACTTCTACACTGTCTTGACCAGCAACCGCAAAGAAGCTGACATGATAAATATCAGGTCGCCACGGATGGGTTTGCACTTCTCGGATTAAAGCTCTTCCGTTCCAAGAGCGATCTGGAATCTGCACCTCTACTAGGGTATTATTAACAGAGGCTTTTTTCAGCAACATTTCCACATCTTTGGCTTTCGCAACCAGAGACATGGATTCTGCACCTTTGTGTCCATAGACAGCCGCAGGAATTAACCCTTCACGACGTAATGCTTTCGGCTTACTGCCTTCCGGTCGAGTTTGGCATTCAAATTTAACAGTGGTTGTCATCGTTTTTTTCTCGTTTGTTCGTGTTCAGATGAATTAGTCGGTAAGAGACTCATGGGGTTGTTGGGTGATCGGGGTGCCATTTTCATCGAGAAGTGCGCGTTTGGGCCCATGAATGGGATCTTCTACGATGATGGTTTGGTCACGGCTTGCCCCGAGAGAAACAATGGCAATGGGAACTTCCATCAATTCTGCCAAAAACTTCAAATAATCAAGGGCAGCTTGGGGCAAGTCTTCTAAATTGCGACACTCTGCTGTGGATTGCTGCCAACCGGGTAACGTCTCATAAATTGGCTCACAACGCGCAAAGCGCAGAGCATTACTTGGGAAGTTTTCACAGCGAACCCCGTCAATATTATAGGCAACACAGACCTTAATTTCAGCCAAAGTATCCAAGACATCGAGCTTGGTAATGGCTAAACAGTCCATGCCATTGATCCGCACGGCATAGCGTCCAATTACGGCATCAAACCAACCGCATCGTCGTCGCCGCCCGGTGGTCGTGCCAAATTCCGCGCCGCGATCGCAGAGTTGGGCCCCTAAATTTCCCTCTAATTCGGTAGGAAAGGGACCTTCCCCAACTCGCGTGGTATATGCCTTTGCCACCCCAATAACCCGATCAATCCTTGTGGGACCAACGCCAGCACCGATGCAAGCACCGCCAGCAACGGGGTTAGAAGAGGTTACATAAGGGTAAGTTCCATGATCTAAGTCAAGGAGGGTTCCTTGTGCGCCTTCAAAGAGGATATTTCGTTTTTGCTTAATCCCTTCATCAATAACCAGGGAACTATCTACCACATGAGGGCGTAACCGTTCAGCATATTCTAAGTATTCCTCAATAACCGCTTGCGGATCTAGAGGAGGAACCTCGTAAAGTTTTTCTAAAATGACATTTTTATAATTAATCGTCCATTCTAATTGTTCCTCTACGTCATCGGAGTTCATTAAATCCAGAACCCGAATCCCAGTTCGTTCAGATTTATCGGCATAAGTGGGACCGATACCGCGTCCAGTGGTGCCAATTTTCTTTTCCCCCCGTTTTTGCTCAGAAGCCTGATCAATTAGCCGATGATACGGCATTGTGACATGAGCTGTTTGGGCAATCATCAAGTTTTCGGTGGAAATATTGAGAGCTGCGAGTTGATCTAACTCGTCGATTAGCACTTGGGGATCAATCACGGTTCCTGAACCAATAATACATTGGGTCTCTGGGTATAAAATCCCAGAAGGAATGAGATGCAGCTTAAAGGTTTGCTCTTTCACTACAACGGTGTGTCCGGCGTTGACCCCTCCTTGGTAGCGGACAACGATATCAGCAGATTTACTAAGCAAGTCAGTAATTTTGCCTTTACCTTCGTCGCCCCATTGGGCTCCAATAACAATAACGTTAGCCAAGGGTTTTCTATTTTTTCTTAATATTGCTCCAGTTTCACAAACTACTATTTTTATCACTTAAACTGGGAATTGTCAATTTAATGTAACAAAACTGCCATACAATAGTTAAGTTAGGGAGGTTCATTGTGGCTCTGTATGCAGATTTGCATCGTCATTTAGGGGGATCAGTTGTTCCACGGGTATTATGGCGATATTTCCAACGGCACGATCGCGCTTTAGCCCAAAAGTTTCCAGACTACCCTGAATTTGAAGACTATTACACTCGCCCCCGTAATACCTTAGAGGAGTATTTAGAATTACATACCCTAGTGGAAAGTGTGCAAACCCTTGATACCTTACCCTATTTCATTTATCGCTTGATTCGCGGGGCGTATGTATTTGAAAATTTGGCTTATCTAGAATTGCGTTATACCCCCTATCTCCGCACTGATGAAAGTTTAGAAACCTCCCGACGCATTGACCAAATGCGCGACATTGTAAAAGTAGTGGGGGAAGCGGTGAAGGTGGGAGAATATCCGGTTCTCACCAGTCAAATTTTATGTATGCACTCTCGCCTGTCTTATGAAGTGAATCGCGCCATTATCGACGTAGCCGCGGATCATCCTGAATATGTTTGTGCGGTGGATTTAGCGGGAGGAGATGCCCTTTATGCCGAACGCATGGATGAGTTAAAAGAATTATATCGCTACGCGCGATCGCGCAACTTAAAAACCACGGGTCATGTTTTTGAAACCAAAGATGGCTTGTATCCCGAATTATTGCCCTATTTAATGCGGATTGGTCACGGCATCCAAATTCCCCTCCAATATCCTGAATTACTCCCAGAGTTAGCCGAGAGAGGGCAATGCTTGGAAATTTGCCCTACCACTTATACCAAAACGGGGACGCTAGACAATCTCTCGCAACTGAAAACGGTGTTTGATCGCTGTTTTGAGGCGGGGGTTGATATTGCCATTTGTACCGATAATGCAGGCTTACACAATGTCCGTCTTCCCTTTGAGTATGAAAACTTACTTACTCTTGATGTAATTGGCTTTGACCAACTCCAAGCCTGTCAAGAAGCAGCCTTCCGTCATGCCTTTGCCTGGCCCTATAGTCAACCGCCAGCATCCCTCTTAACGGGGTTATTACAAGGACGTTACGATTAATTTGCTTCCATCTATGCCGATTAAGATAGAGTTAGTGCCAGTAATGAATCTTTAATTCAGTGATATACCACATCTCGGAGGAAATCATGAGCCAAGAAACTCAACGAACCGTGACCGTTCAACCTGGAGGAAAAATTGAAGTTACGGTGCCTGAACTTTCACCTGGGACAGAAGTAGAAGTAACTATTTCCACTAAATCTGCGGTAGCTGTAACTGAAGAGGAAACCAAACAGGAACGTATTCATCGATCTGTCCAAGAAATCCAGCAACTGATTCGCCAATATGTTCCAGAAGATGTCATGCTTTCTGAAGAGTTGATTCAAGAACGAAGGAGAGAAAGTGAACGAGAATAAGATTGTTCTCGATGCTTCTGCAATTCTTGCCTTGTTTAACCAAGAATCTGGTTACGAGCAA
>CAZTXK010000254.1:0-3678 GCA_964617275.1 uncultured Dactylococcopsis sp.
TTTTCAGCAAGTTATTAGTGATAATTTTTACAATATTTTGATTAAAGATTTGGTGAGCTATGCTCTCTTGATCCACTGTCCAAGTAATAATTTCACAACCCTCTTGAAGTAAGGATTGAGTAACTTTAGGCTGTTGTAGAACTAGGGAAAAATGAGGCAGCATTAATGGGGAAGATTGATTCAGGGTTTTTACGTATGCGCGGGAGTATCTAGTGATATTTGTAACGCCATAACCACAAGTAAGGTGAGGTGCAAGTTGTTGCAGATGATAGATAAAATCATGATCAAAACCGAGAACAAAACAGCGATCGCGCTCTGGTTGTAAAATTTGTAAAAAGTGATGAATCGCTTGGGATGACCATTGAGAGGGAGATTTGACTTCAATCAGCAATTGAATCGAGGTGGTGGCAAATAAATCGAGAACTTCCTGTAAAGTGGAAATGGTTTCGGAAGCAAATTGAGGGTGAAACCAACTCCCAGCATCGAGGGTTTGTAGTTGGGAAATTGTTTTTTCGGCAACGTTTCCTGTGCCATTGGTTGTCCGGTCAACGGTGGGATCATGGATAACAACGGGAATGCCATCGCAAGAGAGGTGAACATCAAATTCCACCCCCCAAACCCCTTCCCGAATTGCCGCCCTGAAACTAGCTAAGGTATTTTCAGGGGCAGCGGCACTATAACCGCGATGGGCAATTAACTGATAGGGCATAATTTAAAATTGAATTGGTCTTAACGCCCGTGGGAAATCTTCAGCATTGATACAGTCTTCAACTGCCTTTTGCGGCTCAATTTCTTCTTCGGCTGTGTCAGTTAAGCCCACTACACAGTCGGAATAACGTAGGGGTAAAACACTGCGACGACAGTTTTCCACAATGGGAGTCAGGTTATCCGAATCGAGAAAGTCATTAATTTCAATGACACAGGTGGCTAACTCCACAGGGCGGCGATCGCGAAAACAGTTGGATAATGCTTCATTGGCATCTATCCCCACCTCTTGATTCATACTGAGAACACACAAGGATAAATCTTTCGGGCGAATCGCATCCGCACAGGCAGCGGAAGCTTCATCGGGGGTTAATCCTGCTTGGTTTAACTCTTCTGCACACACTCGAAACTCATCTCCAACTGAAGCCCTAGCAGAAAAAGAAGGCGCTAGCATCAAACATAAACCGGTTCCGAGTGCTGTAATATGACTTAATCTGTTTAAAAGTTTCATTTATTTCATTATTTTGATAGAATTGCCAAGGATATCGGAACGTTAATTTGCTCATTATTAAGATAGTCTAATTTTGCTATAGAGGTCAATTCCTTTGTCTAATTCGGTAACCCCTGATCTTTTGGCTCTAGATTTTGATGGTGTATTGTGTGATGGGCGTGCAGAATATCTTGAAAGCAGTCGCCGTGTTTATCAAGAAATTTGGAAAAACTCTGATTTAGAAGTGGAAACATGGGCTTCTCGTTTCTATGAGTTACGTTCCGTTATTGAAACGGGTTGGGAAATGCCGCTATTGCTAAGGGCTTTAGTTTTAGGGATATCTGATGAGGAAATTCTGGAAAATTGGTCATCCCTTGTTCCCGCTTTGCTGGAAAAGGAGAATTTAAACCAGCAAACGTTAATGCAGTTGTTAGATGAGAAGCGCGATCGCTGGATTCAAAATGATCCTCAAGACTGGCTAACCCATCATCACTTTTATCCCAACATTATTCCCAGATTACAGCAGATATTAGCCTCCCCTAAGCCTCAAGTTTACATCATTACCACCAAGGAAGGACGGTTTGCTCGCACGTTACTAGAACAACAGGGCGTTAAAATTTCCCCAGATCAGATCATGGGAAAGGAATGTCAGCAACCAAAAACAGAGACGCTGACACATTTATTACCGACAGACGGGAAACTTTCTATTTGGTTTGTCGAAGATCGACTGAAAACCTTGCTCTCAGTGCAGAAACAGCCCAAATTAGCCTCAGTAAAGTTGTTTCTAGCAAGTTGGGGTTATAATACAGCGCGATCGCGCTCTTTAGCAACAGACAATCCACAAATTCATTTACTCTCACTGGATCAGTTTCAGCAAGACTTCTCCCAATGGTATTCGGAAAAGGAGGAATTATTGTTTTAAAAGTGACTGTAATAAAAGTTTTTGATGATTTAATTATTAATATAGCAATCCTACTCCCCTATAATAAAGCGCGATCGCGCTCTCTAGCAACAGACCATCCACAGATTCATTTACTGTCACTGAAGCAATTTC
Organism: uncultured Dactylococcopsis sp.; assembly: GCA_964617275.1. GTDB lineage: Bacteria > Cyanobacteriota > Cyanobacteriia > Cyanobacteriales > Rubidibacteraceae > Halothece. Next base: position 2,250 of record CAZTXK010000254.1, read on the forward strand.
AGCAAGACTTCTCCCAATGGAAGAGGAACATTGCAAAATGAATACGTAACAATGGAAGAGATGGGCTAACCAATAACTGATTCTAAACGACGATGACACCAAATCCTCTCATTACCAAATCCATTGAAAAGCTCGATTATCGCGTTACAGTAGGGGATGTTGCGACGGAAACCGGTTTGAAAGTGCAGGAAGCCCAAAAAGGCTTAGTGGGATTAGCCGCTGAAGCAGGTGGGCATTTGCAAGTCAGTGAAACCGGTGACATTACCTATCTTTTCCCAGAAAATTTCCGAACTATTCTCCGTAATAAATACTTGCGTTTACGCTTGAAAGAATGGTGGGATAAAGTTTCGGGCGTTTTATTTTACTTAATTCGGATTTCCTTTGGCATTGTTTTAGTCGCTTCGATTATTTTAATGGCAATTGCCATCTTTGTTATTGTTATTGGCGTGCAAATGAACTCTGACGAGGGAGAATCAGATAATGATATGGGTGGCGGAATGTCCATTAACTTCTTCCCGATTTGGTTGTTTGGCCCCGATTTATTTTGGTTTTTCTCCCCAGGATATTATGAAGATGACGAACCAATTGAAAGAGAAAGAAGTGAGCGTCATTCTCGCCAAAAAAGCGAGTTAAGTTTCCTAGAATCTATCTTTTCTTTCCTCTTTGGCGATGGCAATCCCAATCGGAAATTAGAAGAGCGTCGTTGGCAAGAAATTGGGCGTGTCATTCAAAATAATGATGGTGCAGTGGTCGGTGAACAAATTGCCCCCTATTTAGATAATATTGATCAAAAAAGTTGGGAAGATGAAGACTATATGCTTCCTGTCTTAATGCAGTTTAATGGTGTACCAGAAGTAACGGAAGATGGGAGTATTATTTATTATTTCCCTGATTTACAGGTAAAAGCGGATCGACAAAGAAAGCAATCAGTAGAATCTTATTTGAAAGAAAAATATTGGCAATTTACTAAAGCCAGTAGTAACCAAAAGATGCTAGCCATTGGCTTAGGCGGCGCGAATTTAGTTCTTGCTTTAATGTTAGGATCACTACTCACAGAAGAAGTTGTTATGCAACTTGGTGGTTTCATTGCATTTGTTAATGCAATTTATGGGATTCTTTTAGGCTATGCTATTGGCTACTTAATAATTCCCTTAATCCGCTATTTCTGGATACAACAAAAGAACCAAAAAATTGCTGCTCGTAACGAAAAACGTTCTCAACGTGCTGAAGAATTACTCAAATTAGCGGGTAGTGATCAGAGTTTCCAAAATAAACTGCAACAAGCTCAGAAATTTGCTTCCGAAACGGTTTTAAGTGAAGAAGATGTTGCTTATTCGACAGAAGAAGACTTAATTGATCAAGAGGCAACTCGTAGCGATAAAATTGATGAAGACTGGGAACGCCGTTTGAACAGTGACCAGTGATCAGT
>CAZTXK010000255.1:0-1199 GCA_964617275.1 uncultured Dactylococcopsis sp.
AGGGGGCTGCATCATCTTGTTTATGAAGTGGTGGATAACTCCATTGATGAAGCCCTTGCTGGTTATTGCACCCACATTGAGATTGATCTTAACGCAGATGGTTCAGTTACCGTAGCGGATAACGGACGGGGGATTCCCGTTGAAAAGCATTCTCGCACAGGGAAATCGGCACTAGAAACCGTGATGACGGTTCTCCACGCAGGTGGTAAATTTGGTGGCGGCGGTTATAAAGTTTCTGGTGGATTGCATGGCGTTGGGGTGTCTGTCGTTAACGCCCTTTCCGAATGGGTAGAAGTCACCGTTAGACGAGAACAAATCGCTTATAAGCAACGCTACGAACGCGGTATTGCAGTTAAAGAATTGCAAAGTGAAACCGATCCCAGTCCCGAAACGGGAACCTCTCTCACATTTTTCCCTGATCGCCAAATTTTTACCGAAAGTATTGAATTTGACTATAACACTCTTGCAGCGCGACTAAAAGAACTTGCCTATCTCAACGCTGGGGTTAAAATTACCTTTGCTGATAATCGTAACCCTGAACAGCCGCGCAGTGAAGCCTACTGTTATGAAGGGGGGATTAAAGAATATGTTGGCTACATGGTGGGAGAAAAGCAACCCCTTCACAAAGACATTATTTATGTGGAAGGCGAGAAAGAAGGAGTCCAAGTCGAAGTGGCGTTTCAGTGGTGTATTGATGCCTATAGCGATACAATTTTAGGCTTTGCGAATAATATCCGCACCGTCGATGGGGGAACGCACTTAGAGGGGTTAAAAACGGTTCTAACGCGAACCATGAATAATATTGCCCGCAAGCGGAATAAATTAAAAGAAAATGATGCCAATCTTGCAGGGGAAAATATCCGAGAAGGGTTAACTGCCGTTATTTCGGTGAAAGTTCCCGAACCCGAATTTGAAGGACAAACCAAGACGAAATTAGGGAATACTGAAGTCAGAGGAATTGTAGATTCTCTGGTAGGGGAAACATTAACTGAATATTTAGATTTTAATCCCACTGTTGCTGATGCCATTTTAGAAAAAGCGGTTCAAGCCTTCAAAGCGGCTGAAGCTGCCCGTCGCGCCAGAGAGTTAGTCCGTCGCAAATCCGTTTTAGAATCGTCTCCTCTCCCTGGAAAACTCGCTGATTGCAGTTCCCGTGATCCTGCTGAGTCAGAAATCTTCATCGTTGAAGGCGATAGTGC
>CAZTXK010000255.1:1299-3663 GCA_964617275.1 uncultured Dactylococcopsis sp.
AGTGCAAAACAAGGGCGAGACAGACGTTTTCAGGCAATTCTTCCCCTGCGTGGCAAAATCCTTAACATTGAAAAAACCGACGATAGCAAAATCTACAAAAATAATGAAATTCAATCCCTGATTACAGCACTCGGATTAGGGGTAAAAGGAGAAGAATTTGATCTATCGCAACTCCGTTACCATCGCGCCGTCATTATGAGTGTTGCGGGAGATGAACCCACTCTTGTCCAAGATGATACGGGAAAAACAGAATTAACTCCCATTGGTCAGTTTATTGATGATTGTGTCGAAGGACGACGTAGCAAAGAACGCTATCAGGTAATGTCCTTTGATCCGAAAACCCATCAAACGCGCTTCCGTCCCCTAAAAGAGGTGATTCGTCATGGGCATGAAGAACCCATGTATCAGATTACCACTCGTTATCAGCGATCAGTGAAAGTGACTTCCTCTCACAGTGTCTTTGTTTATCAAGAGGGAGAAGTTCGTCTCAAAAAAGGAAATGAAATTCGTCCTGGGGATTGGTTAGTGGCAAGTCGTCGTTTACCACGTCCAAGTGAACCCACAACCACAATTGATTTACTTCGCACTTTCTACGAAGCAGGATTAACCGAAAATCTTTATTTACAAGGGGAGAGTGTTCGCAAAACAGCAGCTGCGCGAGTCTTAGCGAAAGTAGAACGCCCTGACTTACTTAGTGAACCCCGAGTTCAACTTGATACGGAAAATTGGCAGCAGTTAATTACTCAACGTCAAGAATTAGGGGTAACGCAAAAACAGGCAGCTGTGGCTTGTGGCGTGAAACAGCCCATTACCATTAGTCATTGGGAAAGAGGGATCAATCATCCGACATTACCGAATTTTCTCTCCTATTTAGAAGCCATTGGCGGCAATGAAAAGGTGGTTTATCAAACCCTTCCTGCTAAAATTGACAGTTATCTCTGTGATCAAGAAGATAGTAAGAATAAACGCTGGCGAGAAGTAAGTGATTATAAACTATTTGCTGAGTTTACTCCTAGTGAGTTAGTAGAGTTAGGGGATGAGGTCAAAATTGTTCCTCGCGCCCATGTCAATAAAGCCTTTGATCGCTATTTACCTGTCACAGAGGAATTACTATGGTTCTTAGGCTGGTATGTCGCAGAAGGAACGTTAAGCCAACATCAAGTTAGCCTCAATTTGGGTGAAAAAGATGAACCCCTGATTCAGGAATTAACGCAAGTTATCGAATCTGTTTTCGGAGAAACGCCACGTTGCTACTACGATCCTGACAGCAAAGGAATCAAACTTTATTTCCATAGCGTGATGGCTGCCCGTTTAATTCGCGCTTGGAATTTAGGCAATCTTGCCCACGATAAACAACTCCCCAATGTTGTCTTTAGTGTTAGTGAACGTTTCCAACTGGCTTTTCTAGAGGGATATTTTCTCGGCGATGGTACAATTAGCGATTCTCATATTTCATTTACCACCAATGGGAAATCTCTCAAAGATGGCTTACTGTATTTATTCGGTCAATTAGGGTTAATTGCTACCACCACCGAACATCAGCCCACTGAAAATGCAAGCATTCACACTCGTCATCCTTATTACACTATTAGCCTCTGTCAGAAACAACAACTGGCAAATTGTCAACAAATTTGGCAACGTCATCATAAGGCAAACCAATTAGTCGATCATCTTGCTAAACCGAGACAGCAAAAGCCCGATTATCTTCCCATTAGTGAGGATTTGATGGCGTTACGAGTTCTCAGCAATGAAGAAGTAGAACTCACAGGCGATTATGTCTATGATTTTTCTGTTGAGGGAGATGAAAACTTTATCTGTGGCGTAGGCGGACTTTGCGCTCACAATACGGACGCTGATGTTGATGGAGCGCACATCCGAACGTTGCTTTTAACCTTCTTCTATCGCTACCAACGGGCGTTAATTGAACAGGGATATATTTATATTGCTTGTCCGCCTCTGTATAAAGTGGAACGGGGTAAACAGCATTATTATTGTTACAGCGATCGCGAAATGCAGAATTTAGTCAGAGAATTCCCTAGCAATGCCAATTACACCCTACAACGGTTTAAGGGGTTAGGGGAAATGATGCCCCTACAACTGTGGGAAACGACGATGAATCCTGAAAGTCGGACGTTGAAACGAGTCCAAATTGAAGATGCAGCAGAAGCAGATAAAATCTTTAGTGTGTTAATGGGCGATCGCGTTGCCCCCCGTCGGGAATTCATTGAAACTGAGGGGCCAAAACTTAACCTTGCTGAGTTAGATATTTAAGCCCCCCTTAATCCCCCCTAACCCCCCTTTGAAAGGGGGGAAAAGAAGGGGGGTGGTGTGTAGTGCTAATTCTTAGAAATGGTATTGTAACCA
>CAZTXK010000256.1:0-3617 GCA_964617275.1 uncultured Dactylococcopsis sp.
TTTTTAACATGGTATTAGTTGATCCTGATGATATTTCCCGTCCCAATGGTCAATTTTTAGGGTTTCCTTATTCCTTAGACGAGTCTCAAATTGTCTTTTTTCCTGTTCCTTGGGATGTCACCACCTCTTATGGTGAGGGAACCGTTGATGGCCCTCAGAGTATTATTGATGCGTCAATACAATTAGAACCAACCGACTATCATGTTCCTGAAGCATGGAAAATTGGTCATTATACAGTTTCTATTTCTGAGGAAATCAAAGCTAAAAATCATAAAATTAGAAGCATCGCTAAGAAAGTCATTAATTATCAAGAAGAGGGCAAATCTTATCAAGATAGTGCAATTCAATCAGAATTAAAAACAGTTAATGAGGCTTCCGAAGAACTCAATTATTGGGTGTATAATCAAACTAAATCTCTACTACAGCAGAATAAATTAATTGGCTTAATTGGTGGCGATCATAGTGTTCCTTACGGTTATATAAAAGCACTCACTGAACATTATGGAGACTATGGAATTTTACAAATTGATGCTCATGCTGATTTAAGAAAGGCTTATGAAGGCTTTACTTATTCTCATGCTTCCATTATGCACAATGTCTTAAAATTATCAGGAATTTCCCATTTAATTCAAGTGGGATTAAGAGATTTTTCGCAGGGAGAAATAGAACAAGCGGAGAAAGATCAGCGAGTTACTTGGTTTACCGATTGGGAAATCAAAGATAAAGCCTATCACGGTTATTTCTGGTCAGATCAATGTCAAGAAATAATCAATGCTTTACCCGATCGCGTTTATATTAGCTTTGATATTGATGGCTTAAGCCCTCACTTTTGTCCAAATACAGGAACACCTGTTCCCGGTGGCTTAGACTTTAATCAAGCCATTTATTTAATCCTAAGTTTAGTGAAAGCTGGAAAAACAATTATTGGTTTCGATTTGTGCGAAGTTTCTCCTAATGCTAATAACCCTAATGATGAATGGGATGGCAATGTTGGAGCTAGAATTGCCTACAAATTGGCGAATTTAATGTTCAAATCTCAGGATTAGTTATTGGTAGGGGCGAACGGCCGTTCGCCCGTACTCATCATTAGTCACTGGTTTACAAAGGACAAACAACAAAGGACGAATAATGAATACCCCTTTATTAGATGCTTTGAGAAATCGTGGAAACCATCCTCATGCCGCATTTTATGTTCCCGGACATAAACAAGGAAAAGGAATCTCTAGCCAATTATCTGAATTATGGGGAGAAACAGTCTTTCGCTATGACTTACCCGAGTTACCCGAATTTGGTGGCTTATTTCCCCCAGAAGGGGTTATGAAAACTGCCCAAGAATTGGCGGCTAAGGCATTTGGTGCAGAGAAAACTTGGTTTTTAGCCAATGGTTCAACTTCTGGAGTCATGGCGGCGATTTTAGCCACTTGTGGCGAGGGTGACAAAGTTATTTTACCGCGTAATGTTCATCAAAGCGCGATCGCGGCTCTAATTTTTTCCGGGGCAATTCCCATTTTTATTAATCCCATTTATGATCCTAGCTTTGATCTTCCCTATACCCTCACTGTCGAAGCCGTCAAACAAACCCTTTCTCAACATCAGGATGCAAAAGCCATTTTTATCGTTTCCCCCACCTATCAGGGAGTTTGCGCCGATATTCCCACCTTAGCCACCCTCGCCCATTCCTATAATCTCCCCTTAATTGTTGATGCCGCCCATGGCGCACATTTTGGCTTTCATCCCCAGCTTCCCGCCTCTCCCCTCACTCAAGGTGCAGATGTTGTTATCCAGTCTTTACATAAAACCTTAGGCGCACTCACGCAGGCTTCCTTATTACATTTACAGGGAGAACGAGTTAATCCTAGCCGTCTGAGTACCGCCCTACAATGCTTACAATCAAGTAGTCCCAGTCATCTGTTACTGGCTTCTCTGGATGCGGCTCGTGACCAAATAGCGACCCAAGGAAAGCATTTATTTGATTATACCTTCGACTTAGTGACTAAGGCAAAAGCAGGAATTGAAAAAATTTCTGATCTGACTCTATTAAATCCTTCCTTACCGCAAGCTGGCTGTTATGATTTTGATGCTACCAGAATCACGGTTAATGTTGAAAAATTAGGATTAACTGGCTTTGCTGCCGATGAAATTTTACATAATGAATTAAATGTAACCGCCGAATTACCAACCGCAAAAACCCTAACTTTTGTGATTACCTTTGGAAATACCGTTGCTGATATAGAAACCTTAATTACAGGATTAAGTCAATTAAGACAATATCAACCTCAAACTAGCCTTGTTCCTCTCAAATTATCAAATTTGCCGCCACTTGCTGAATGTATCTCCCCACGAAAAGCATTTTTTCAGGAGAAAACCGTCTTACCCCTAGCAGAGACAGTGGGAAAAATTAGTGCTGAATTAGTGTGTCCATATCCGCCTGGGATTCCTGTTTTAATTCCAGGGGAAATGATTACTGAAGAGGCGTTAAATTATTTACAACAGGTGTTTCAACTCGGGCATAATATTACAATTACAGGCTGTAGCGATGTTACCTTACAACAATTGCAAGTAATCACGACATGAACAAGTCGAGGCAAAATTGGTTAACCTAGAAAAGAGCTAAACTTACATAACTATGACAGTCGTGAAACAGAATTTAATTGGACTGAAAGCGAACGAATTTCGTCATCCTCTCGACTTAGAAGCGACTCAGTCTCTACAACAGTTCCCCGGTTGGGATATTGCGGTGAGAAGTGTCTTAGGAGGCGTAGCCGAACAATTCTTTTATCTGGATAATGTGGCGGCGAGTGTCCAAGTTAATGAAAACCAACTTCCTCATATCCACAAACTATTATTAGAAGCCTGTCAACGATTAGACTTAGAAGTTCCTGAATTATATATCAAGCAAAACCCTGCGCCCAATGCTTATACCTTTGCAATGCGGGGAAAACAGCCCTTTATTGTCCTTCATACCTCTTTAATTGAACTGCTAACCCCAGAAGAAATACAAGCCGTTATCGCCCATGAATTAGGACATCTCAAGTGTGAACATGGCGTGTATTTAACCCTGGTTAATTTAGTGATTCTAGCAGCGAACTTATTACCAAGCTGGGGCGTGATTTTAGCGCAGTCTTTACAAGATCAAATGCTGGAATGGATACGTTGTGCTGAGTTTAGCTGCGATCGCGCTGCCCTTTTAGCCGTACAAGAACCAAAAGTCGTGATGTCAGTCTTAATGAAACTCGCTGGCGGTTCTCCCACCCTTTCCCCTCAACTCAATCTCGAAGCCTTTATCGAACAAGCAAGGGCTTATGATCAAATGAGTACCTCCCAACTCGGAGAACTCCTGAAAAACGCTCAAAACCAGCAATTAAGCCATCCTGTTCCTGTAATTCGCGCCCAAGCCATTGATCGGTGGGCGAGTTCTGTGGAATATCAACACTTGCTAGAAAGACATCAAAGCAGTTATAATAATCAGACTGAGGGCAAGTGGCGGAATTGGTAGACGCACCACACTCAAAATGTGGCGGCCACTGGTCGTGAGAGTTCGAGTCTCTCCTTGCCCATATCCTTTGTTGTTTGTCCTTCGTAAACCAGTGATCAGTTACCAGTTACCAGTTACCAGT
>CAZTXK010000257.1:0-3601 GCA_964617275.1 uncultured Dactylococcopsis sp.
GAAGAAGCCATTGAATATTGCGACCAGCTAGAGTCTGCTTTATTAGGAATGGCAGAGGCGGGAGTTGACTTACAAAAATTTGATGAAGCTGCCCGCGCCGCTCATTCTATGAAAGGGGGAGGAGCGATGATGGGCTTTAATGCCCTCAGTCGGACGGCTCACTCCCTAGAAGACTATTTAAAAATTATCCAAGCTCGGTTCCAAGAGTTAGAAATAGATACAGAATTGGAAACGCTTTTATTAAGAAGTGTCGATTGTTTACGGGCAATTGGAAAAGAATATCGCGCTGGAAAAGAACCGCAATCGGAATGGTTAGAGCAACAAACTAGAGCCATTTTTGATCCCTTAAAGGAACGGTTGGGAGAACTCACCGAAGCCGATGAAACCGCACTTTTATCCAAAGAGGAAGAGAGTGATGTTGGTGATCTTTTGTTTGGGAGTGGGGTGGAAGAATGCTTACAACGCTTAAAATCGCAGTTGGAGGTTCTCTTTCCCGAGGAAATTCCCCAAGAGTTAAAAAATACGGCTGATGAGTTAGCCGATTTTGGGCGCATGATTGAGTGTGAGCGGTTTGTTAACTTTTGTCAGTCAGTTAAACAGGAATTAGCAAATCTTTCTGAAAATGAGGTGGCTTCTTTTGCTCAAAGCGCGATCGCGCAGTGGGAACGCTCTCAAGCTCTCATTCAACTGGGGCGTTATGAGAATCTTCCCCAAACTGTAGATACCAGTGATGTTACCGCAGAAGAGGAAAGTTGGGATGACTTAGAAATTCCTGATCTTGATGAGTTTGATGATTTTGAGGAATTTAGCACTGATCTTGAGATTCCCTCTAAACCAGAAGCAAGGGAAGAAGAAACCCTTTCTGTTACAGAAGAAGCAGAAGAGAGTGCTGTTCCCTCGCAAGCAGAAGAGACTCCTGTAGAAACCAAACCAGAAGAAACCACCGTTCGCGTTTCCGTTGATCAACTCTCTCGCATTAATACCCTCTTTAGTCGTCTCATTTTAGAGCGGGAAATGCTCAACTCCCGAGTCAAACAACTGGAAGAATTTGTCAGTCTCAGTAAATCGCGAACCCAACAACTCGAATCAGCGAACCGACAACTGCGGAAATGGTATGACAAACTTAATGCTGAGGGAACAACGGTTTCTAATCAACTGCAAACGGGAAATTTGTCCAATAATGGGGACTTTGACACCCTAGAAATGGATCGCTACAGCGATTTGCACCTCCTCTTCCAAGAACAAATTGAAACCATCGTGCAACTACAAGAGGTTACCAGTGATCTTGAAGTTAGTTCCCGTGATGTCAAGCAAGCCATGGGGGAACTCAATTACACCACCAGTGATTTGCAACGAGATATTACTCGTGTCCAAACTCGTCCCTTTATTGAAGCTGTGAGGAGTTTTCGGCGGGTGGTGAGAGATTTATCAGTTCAGTATGATAAGCCTGTGGCGATTGAAATTCAAGGGGAAAATACCCTAATCGATCGCGCTGCCATGGAAGCCCTCTCCGCCCCCCTCAATCATCTCTTTCGTAATGCCTTTGATCATGGCATTGAAGACACAGAAACCCGAGTCGCCCGAGGAAAACCCAAACAAGGCAAAATCACCCTCAGTGCAATTAATCAGGGGAATAAAAGCGCCGTGACTATCTCTGATGATGGTGGCGGGATTAATGCGGAAAAAATCAAAGCAAGATTACAAGAGGCTGGGGCTTCCCCAGAAGATATCGCTCAACTCAGTGAGCAAGACATTTTACAAGCCATTTTTGAAGCTGGCTTCTCCACAGCCGAACAAGTGACCGAACTATCCGGGCGCGGTGTGGGCATGGATGTCGTCCGCACCAACCTAGACAAAATTCGCGGTGATATTCATGTTGATACCAAACTGGGAGAAGGAACAACCTTTACCATTACTTTTCCTCTTTCACTCTCTATTGCGCGAGTCGTCATTGTCGAAAGTGAGGGGTTAGTCTTTGCGATTCCCGTAGAAGCGGTTAAAGCCTTTGAACGCTGGGATCATTCCCACCAGGAATCAGAGACTTTAAATTGGAACGGAATCGAAGTTCCGATCGTCGGCATGAAACCTTGGTCTCAATTCAACCGTCCCACGAAAACTTTTGAAATGAGTGGCAAACCCACCTTGGATCGCCCAACGGTGCTAATTGTTAATGATAATGGCACTTTTAAGGGCTTACGAGTGGATCGCTTTTGGCAAGAACAAGAAGTTGCCCTCCGTAGTGTAGATAGCCCCCTTCCTCTCCCACCTGGGGTTACAGGTTCAACTGTTTTAGGCGATGGTCGTCCCATTCCCCTAGTTGATCCCGTTCTCCTGTTAGCGTGGTTACAACAACCGACGAGCGCAGAAGGTTCTCAAGCCATTGCAGATGATCAGCAAACACAGACCGAAAATACGATTTTAATTATTGATGACTCAATTCATGTCCGTCGCTATCTGGCTATGGCATTGGAAAAAGCTGGCTATCAAGTGGAACAAGCTAAAGATGGCCAGGAAGCCGTGGATAAAATCAAAGGTGGCTTACCCGTACAGGCAGCGATTTGTGATATTGAAATGCCTCGCTTAGACGGATATGGGTTTCTGTCTGAAATTAAAGAAGACCCCAACTATAAGCATCTCCCGATTGCGATGCTAACGTCTCGCGGTAATGAGAAACACCGCCAGTTGGCGATGAAGCTAGGAGCATTTGCCTATTTCTCGAAGCCCTATAATGAGCAGGAACTGTTCAGTACACTGCAAGAAATGGTTAGGAATTAACTTGAACAAACCCTCACAGCGTTTCTAAATACCCCAATAAATCTGACATATCTTGGGGTTCTGGTTGAAATTTTGGCATGGGAGGCGTATCACCGCTAGTCACTTGATTAATTAAATTTAACTGAGATTTGCGTTCCGAAATATTGTGAAGACTTGGTCCGACATTACCATCAGCTTTTGTCCCATGACAGCCTGCACAATTAATTTGAAAAATGGCTTTCCCCCGTTCTGGATCACTTGGTGCAGATAACACCTCTTGAACATAGGGATCAGAAACTCGATAGAGGTACACGCCAACCACAACAACACCGACAAGCACCAATGCACTAATTGCGATAATTGTCAACTGCTTCACCACTGCTGTCACTGGTTTAGCCGCTTGATCTGCCACGATCCTGTTTGTACTCTCCACGCTTAATTAAGTTTGTTAAACACTTCTAACTAAATGTTACCGTTAATTTCGTTTCTTGTGTTGTGCTTAATTTGATCTGTGGTTGCGTTGATCGGGAAACAATTGATATGAGGACGCTCCCTAACGTATAATGTCAGAGGGAAAAATGTCAAAATGTAAAATATCACTTTAATATTCCTTAGGAGCAACCTACTATGATTGAACCGCTATTGCTTGGAATCGTCTTGGGCTTAACTTTTGTTACCTTAGCTGGCTTATTCTTTGATGCTTATAGGCAGTACAGACGTACCAGCTAGTTGAGATGAGATCGGTGAGGGGGAAGGGGGGTGACTATACAGGATTGATGGCTGATGGGAATCTTTCGAGAGGATGAGGTTAAAATCTTGCTAAACAGGGAATAATAGCATGGAAGTG
>CAZTXK010000258.1:0-3577 GCA_964617275.1 uncultured Dactylococcopsis sp.
CGCTAAAATAGTGGTTAAGCAAGGATTGATTAGGAGATGACCATTTATCGAAACGCTCTACGGTAACTTAAAAGGACTAAAAGCCAATCAGATTAAGCAACTGAAACGATTGTATAATCAGGGTCAACCGCGCGATCGCGCTACAACTCCTGAATTTGCCCAGCGATTAGCCGCCATTAGCACTGATATTAATCAATCGGTTTCGGTTTATATTAACCGTCGTGGACAAGTCATTCGAGTTGGGGTAGGAAACCCGAGAGACACGCAAATTCCTCCCTTAGAACTCCCTCGGTATGGCGCAAAACGGTTATCGGGGATTCGTTGTATTACCACCGCCTTGAAATCAGAACCGCCGAAACAACCCAGCTTAACAGCAATGGTGTTACAACGGCTTGATGCCCTTGTCACCCTCACCTTAACCGGAAGTGGCTTTCAAAAACGCGGCGGCGGGGCAAGCGGTTATGTGGAATCTGCTTATTTAGCCCATCTTGCCCCGGAATCCGATCCCAATCGCGATGAGGGCTTATATTGGACTGTTTCTCCTCCCCTAAGTTTAGATATCCTCACCCAACAGGACTTTTTAAACTTAGTGGAAGGCTTAGAAGAAGAATTTGAACGGGAATATATTGCCCAACAGGTTGATAGTTCTCATCAGCGAGTGGTTGTGGTGGGCTTAATGACTGCGGATGTCTCTCCTCAAGAGTTTCAGGATAGATTAGCAGAAGTGACTCGTTTAGTGGATACCGCCGGAGGGGAAGTGTTAGAAGTGATCAAACAACGGAGAAGTCGTCCCCATCCCCAAACCGTTATCGGTGCGGGAAAAGTGGAAGAGATCGCGATCGCGGTACAGACGTTAGGAGCAAGTTTAGTCGCCTTTGATCAAGACTTAAGCCCTGCCCAAGCCCGAAATTTAGAACAACAAATTGGCGTAAGAGTTATTGATCGCACTGAGCTAATTTTAGATATTTTTGCCCAAAGAGCGCGAAGTCGTGCCGGAAAATTACAAGTAGAACTCGCCCAACTAGAGTATCTTCTCCCTCGCCTTGTGGGAAGAGGAGAAGCCATGTCTCGCCTTGGCGGCGGAATTGGGACTCGTGGCCCCGGGGAAACCAAATTAGAAACCGAACGCCGTCGCATTCAAAAGCGCGTTTCACGGCTACAGCAGGAAGTGAACCAACTGCAATCCCATCGATCTCGAATGCGCCAACAGCGTCAAAAACAGGAAGTCCCTACTGTGGCTGTGGTGGGTTATACCAATGCTGGAAAATCGACACTTCTTAATAACTTGACAAATGCCGATATTTATGCACAAGATCAGCTATTTGCGACCCTTGATCCCACAACCCGACGCTTAAACATTCCTGACAATGGAGACTCCCAGACAATTTTATTAACTGATACCGTAGGCTTTATTAAAGAACTTCCTCCCTCTCTTATTGATGCCTTTCGCGCCACCCTAGAAGAAGTCAGCGAAGCCGATGCCATGTTGCACGTGGTTGATTTATCTCATCAGGCATGGGAAAGCCAAATTCAAGCAGTTAGTAAAATTTTGTCAGAAATGCCCTTAGTTCCTCCCGAAAGTTTATTAGTCTTTAATAAAATTGACCAAGTTGATAGTGACACCTTAGCCAAAGCCAAGGAAAATTATACCGACGCAGTTTTTATTTCGGCTCAAAAACGGTTAGGATTAGAAACATTACGAGAAAAAATTGGGAAGATGATCTCCCATGGCTAAAGGGATAAAAAATGCAGCAAGTCCAACCTTTTCTCAAATGGGCAGGAGGAAAAAATCAACTTTTAGCTCAAATTGAGCCATTTTTTCCTCAAGAACTCCACAATGGTTTAATTAAACGTTACATTGAACCTTTTGTCGGCGGGGGAGCAGTATTTTTACACCTTGCCAGTGCTTATCCCATCTCAGAATACTTTATTTGTGATATTAATCCTGAGTTAATTCTTGCTTATCAAACGATTCAAAAAGACGTAGAAGAATTAATCTTAATATTAAAAGAAATTCAAGCTACTTATTTAGCCTTATCAGAAGAAGACAGAAAACAATACTTTTACCAAATTCGTTCTAATTATAATCAGCAACGAAAACAAATTAACTTTGATTGCTATAGCAGAGATTGGATAGAAAGAACTGCTCAACTCATCTTTCTCAATCGCACCTGTTTTAATGGACTGTTTCGGGTTAACTCAAAAGGAGAATTTAATGTTCCGTTTGGAAGATACAAAAAGCCCAAAATCTGCAATGAATATAATTTAATCTCGTTAGCGAAAGTTTTAGCAAATACTTATATTCAACGAGGGGACTTTAGCGAGTGTAAAAAATTTGTCAATAAGGAATCTTTTGTTTACTTTGATCCGCCGTATCGCCCTATTAGTAAAACCTCTAATTTTAGTGCTTACTCGGCGCAAACTTTTCAAGATCAAGACCAATTAAGACTGCGAGATTTTTTTCAATTACTGGATAGCAAAGGAGCAAAAGTAATGTTAAGTAATTCTGATCCCAAAAATGAAGATCCTAGTGATAATTTCTTTGAAGATGCTTATCAGGATTATCAAATTCAACGAGTACAAGCTAGACGCAATATTAATAGTAAGGGTAGTAGGCGAGGAGAAATTAACGAATTATTAATCATGAATTATTAAAAGAGCAGGTTCGGTAATGCTTACTTTTTGGGGCGGAATTACGCCATAGAGGAATTAAGAAAATCCTTTCTAAAATAAAGATAGTTAGAGAAAACACCTTACAGCGAGAGGAGGTGAGAGATCATGATTAATGTTATTCGTCGCAGTCAAATGATCGGACTCACTGCCATGGATAGCAATACGGCTAGAGGATATGGCAAAGTCGAGGAAGTTTGGGTTGATCCCTCAGGTCGCGTTTCTTATGTTAGCAGTGATGAGGGCTATCTCCCCCTTGATGAAGTGGCAACTGTAGGAGCTGATGCCGTATTAACTTACTCTTTTACTGGGGTAGATAGTCCCCGTGATCCCCTAAGTCAGCTTAATCGCATGGCAGTTCGCACCCAACGAGGCAATGATCCTGTCGGTTGGATAGAAGATTTCTTGTTTGATTGGGAAACCGGTGATATTGTTGCCTATGTTTTAGGCGGTGACATTGCCACTCCTTTTGGAGATCGCGCCGTGTTATTTCCTGATGATGTGAAAACCATTGATGCCGATGTTGTGGTGATTAAAGACGAAGCCAAGGATCGCCTCAAAAGTGAAAAAGAAGGCTTACAAGGCTTTTTAAGTGAAAAATCCCAACAGGTAAGAAACGCAGTCAAGCAAATATTGAGTCGCGCCCAATCTTTGATTTCTCCCGATGATTCCCCAGAGACAGTTCGGGTAAAAGTTAAACAAGTGAGTGATGAACTTAGCGCATCGGGAAAACATGACAAAAATGCTGTCCAAGAAGCAACCGACTTTCTTCAAGATAAATGGCAAGATTTACAACAGCGCATTAGTCATGCTGGCACTCGTATGAAAAAGGCTCTGGATCAGGCTTGGCAACGTTTAACGAAATAAGGCTAGGCTAGAGCTTACTTAGTGGCGCGATCGCGCTTAT
>CAZTXK010000259.1:0-3568 GCA_964617275.1 uncultured Dactylococcopsis sp.
CAATGAATCCTTTTGGCGATGGTCACTCCGCATCTCGGATTGTCAAGATTATTGAACGTTACCTCAATTATGGAAATTCTGGAGCATCAAACCATTAATTCTTTTGCGATCGCGCAGTTAGAAAAAGTTTCAAAAAACTGAATTGACTTTTCTGTTTGGAAACTGACAGAAGCGGGATAACCTTGAAAGAAAATTATGAAAACACTCAAACAATTACCAATTGTCTTGATATTGCTTTGTAAAAGATTGTAATAGGAGAGCAATAAGTAGAAAAGAGGTGGGTAGATTAGAGAAAGCGATTCCTGTTGATTAAATATCTAAGCTATGCACCGTAGCTGTCTATTCTGGATTTCCTTAATGATCGGTTTGCCAATACTCTTTTTAGTTGCCTTCTTTGGGCTAAACTATTCTGGGTTCTGTTTTGCTGAAATGCGATATCTAAGCAAGGAGGAAAAAATTCGAGCAGTTTTTAATTACCAAAATAATCGAACTGACTTACTTGCCTTTGTTATATCTAAGCCCCCAAATTATCAGTACATTAGGTACAAAAACTTTGAAGAATTTCTCGCAGAAAACCCTGACTGCTGTCACGTTAATCCTGGCGGGCCTTACGGCGTACCACCTTCTTTCTTTTTGGATCGTATCTTTGGATTTGATTCGGGTGACGTAGTCGTAATTGACTTTAAAGTGCGCTATTTAGATGAAAAAGGCAATCAAGGTTCCGAGAAAGTTCAGTTTGAAAACTTTTTAACGAATTGTGGAAAAGTACGTTAAGCAATTCAGCAACTAAAATATTGGAGAAAAATAATGACTCAGCTAGACAGAATTAATACAACTAACTTATATTTATACGGACAAGAAAACACTCCTACAAATCTTGTAGATAGTAATTTAATTCGGCCAGAAATTATTATTACGGAAGTAACAGTAGATGCAGTGGAATTTATGGAAGCAGGTGCAGGCAGATTTGCTGTCGGCAGTCAGTTTGAGATTATACAACAATTTTTTGAGGCATCGTCAATTCCCTCGGGAACTTACTCAAAGAATGAAATAGCAAACATTTTCGGGTTAAACAGATTCGACTGGCCAATGCAACAATACAATTGGAGTGACGGAGCTGATGACTATATAGATCGGGTTTGGGTATATAACACGATGTCATTCCAAATCTCAAATGATGCAGAGTTTATTGTTGAACCCGATGGTGACAAATTAATTAAAAACTTTGCCAAATTTCCTCGAACAGATATTCAAGAAAATTTTGATCTTGAAGGTGGAAATTTCCTAACAAACGCACTAAATTCAATTGTTAAACCATCTGTTGATCCATCGGGAATTGGTCGCAGGGTAGATATTGAATTTAGCAATAAAGATTCAATTCCTAGAACGACATATGACGAGCAAGACTTCTTGAGTGATTTACAAGAAAGCCAAGATTGGTATATTAACGATGTGGCTGCAGCGACAATCATTGCTGTTGCTGGCAAGGAATTTGTGGAAGGACTCTTCAATGACGGCGTTACTCAATTTCTTGATGGAGAGAAGCCGATTTTATATGGAACTCTCGGTCCAGATAACATTTCCGCTAGTACCAAGCTACAAGATTACTCAGATTTACTGTATGAGCCTTACAAAGACAATGGGGTTATAATCCTTGGTGCAAATGGAAGAGACAATATTACCGGAAGTCCAAAAGACGATGAGCTAATGGGTGATAGGGGCAATGATACCCTAGACGGTGACGAAGGAAATGATACCCTCGAAGGTGGTGCCGGTGATGATACCTTGAAGGGTGGAAATGGAACTGATAGTGCTGTTTATGAAGGCCCATCAGGCGAGTATGAAATTGAATTTCCTGATGACTCCGTTCGCATTACTGACCTAGTCGCTAGTCGGGATGGTTCCGATACCTTAAAAGGAGTAGAAAAGGGAATCTTTGCCGACAAACCGGTTAATCTAGCCCCTGGGCTCGATGTTTCCTTCGTTATCGACCGAACCGGCAGTATGTCCGACGACATTGCTGCAGTTAAAAACAGTGCCAGTGAGATCATTGATGCCATTTATGAAGGAGACAATGCCTTCCTCAATTCCCGAATCTCAGTTGTGGAATATGGGGATTCCGGCGCCACGACCTTAACTCCCTTTACCAACCAACCCAAAATTGAAGACCGCAAGAGCACAGCCATTGACGCAATTAACAGCATTTCCGTCAGTGGGGGCTTCGAGCCCGTTAATGGAGCACTCATTCATTCCCTCTCTGGCAATGCCGGTCAATGGCGAGAAACTGCCAGCGCTCGTCGTATTATTTTATTTGGAGACGAACCCCCAGATGATCCAGAACTACGCCCCCAAGTCTTGGAATTAGCTTCTGATGTAGGAGCTTCCCTTTCTGGAGGAATCCAAACCAGTAGCTTTAGCACTAACTTGGCGCTTACCACCTTTGAGACTACAACCCCAGAAAGTAATCAACCCATCCCTGTCGAAATTTTTACGGTTCAAGTGGGGAATGACTCAGCTACTGCTGCTGATTTTGAAAGCCTAGCCACAGCAACAGGCGGTGAAGCTTTTAATGCAGCTAATGCCTCGGAAGTGGTTGATGCCTTGCTGGACGCGATTGAAACCCCAGTTGGAGATAGTAACACAGCCCCCATCGCCCAAGATGATACAGCAACGACGCAGCAAGAAACCCCAGTAGAAATTCCTGTCCTCGAAAATGATAGTGATGCTGATGGGGATTCTCTAGCCATTGAGGACTTTACCCAAGGGAGTGAAGGGACAGTTACACTCAATAACAATAATACTGCTGATAACACCAGCGATGATTTTCTAATCTATACACCAGCCCCGCAACCCGATCCCACAGTTGGGTTTAGGGACAGCTTTGAATACACCATTTCTGATAGCAAGGGGGGAACAGCTACAGCGACGGTGACAATTGAAGTGGGAAAAATTGAAGATGGGGGCAATGGGAAAGACTCCCTCAAAGGGACCCCTGGGGATGATGTTCTCTCTGGGGGAAATGGAAAAGATTCCCTCTTTGGAGGTGCAGGCGATGATGTTCTTTCAGGAGGGAATGGGAAGGATTCCCTGTTTGGAGGTGCTGGAGATGATGTTCTTTCAGGAGGGAATGGGAAAGATTCCCTGTTTGGAGGTGCAGGTAACAATCAGCTAACAGGTGGCAAAGGAAAAGATACCTTTGGAGTGGCTGACACAGATGGAGTGGATCACATTACCGATTTTGAGCAAGGCAAGGACCTAATTGGATTAATGGGAGATCTGGTGTTTGGTGACAATGTCGCTACTGAGGCAATCAAGGGTGAAACGATAATCTCCAGGGGTGCTGAGACTTTAGCTCGTTTAGCAGGTGAGTTTAGTCTCACTGAGTCTGATTTCACTGCCTTGGCATAGGAAATTGAATTCCAGCGCGATCGCAGTCTTCTATAATTGTGGCTTCCCACCATTTAATTATGCGATCGCGCATCACCGACACCTAGCCAATACTTACCAAGACACTTAGCTTCTTTTACTTTCTCGTAAGCGTCGGGTTTGATCAAGTAATTCATCCACA
>CAZTXK010000260.1:0-3561 GCA_964617275.1 uncultured Dactylococcopsis sp.
ATTTTAATTTTCAGGGGCAAGTTGCTGATTGTCAATTCCACAACTCGTTAAACTGAAAAAAATGGTAAAACTTTGATCAGACAATAAGTAAAGGGATATTAATCGCACTATGCGGGTTTACGTACTATTATTTAATGCCGGAACTGACAATCAAGGGATTCATTCCTTAAAAATGGGCGAACGCGATATTGTATTAATGTTCGAGTCGAAGGATGATGCCACTCGTTTTGCCCTGATGCTAGAAGCCCAAGATTTCCCTGAAGCAACGGTAGAAGAAATTGAAGCCGAAGAAATTGAAGCCTTCTGCGCGGAAACCGGTTATGAGGCGCGAAACATTCCAGAAGGAGAATTAATTACGCCGCCTGATGAAAGTGTAGGACAAACGGATTGGAGTTTGCAGGGAACCGCTAATCCGTCACAAGAACCAAAAACCGATAGTTTAGACGATGTTCGTCGTCGCTTGGAAAACTTACTTTAACTAACATTATGGTTTCTTCTCGTGGTCATCTCTTAACCGAACAAAATAACCCCAATAGTGGTAATTTAGACCAACTGTCCAGCCTCGAAATTGTTGAACTGTTTAATCAGGAGGATGCCAAAACCCTAACAGCGATTCACAATGCTCGTTATGACATTGCTCGCGCCATTGATCTCACGAGCGAGGCACTACAGCAGGGGGGACGATTGTTTTATGTGGGGGCGGGAACCAGTGGGCGTTTGGGCGTATTGGATGCAGCGGAATGCCCACCAACCTTTTGCACCCCGCCAGACTTAGTACAAGGGATTATTGCTGGGGGGGAACAAGCCCTTGTCAAAAGTTCGGAAGGGTTGGAAGATCGGGCCGAAGATGGGGAAAGCGCGATCGCGCATCATCAGATTACCTCACAAGATGTTGTGGTGGGGATTACCGCTGGGGGGACAACTCCCTATGTCCAGGGGGCAATCACCGCAGCCCAGAAACAGGGGGCAACAACCATTTTCCTCGCCTGTGTTTCCGCCCAAGAAGTTCCGATGACGGTTGATGTGGATATTCGGCTGTTGGTGGGGGCAGAAGTATTGGCTGGTTCAACACGCTTAAAAGCTGGCACAGCCACGAAAATGGCATTAAATATTCTTTCCACTGGGGTAATGGTGAAACTGGGGAAAGTTTATGGCAATCGCATGGTGGATGTTGCCGTTACCAATCAAAAACTGCGCGATCGCGCTCTCCGTATCTTACAAGACTTAACTCCCCTCTCTCTCGAAGAAGCCTCCCATCTGCTCGAAAAAAGCGGCGATCGCGTTAAAACTGCCCTCCTGATGCAGTGGCAAGGATTAACCCGAGAAGAAGCAGAAGCCCAACTTGCGGCTAAAAACACGCTGCGGTGATTGCATGATTCCCCCTTGCTATATGGCAATCCTAAATCAGTTGTCAATTTTTACCTAGGATCCCCCTGATTAAGGGGGGTGAGGGGGGATCGGAAGTTAAGCTGCTTTTTGCCAACGAGATCATATTGCTATATGGCACAATTAGCTCAGATGCGTTAATAAAACATTGAAGAAAATTATGGCTGGAAAAGTTAAGAAAGGGGCATTAGTTCACGTGGTTCGAGAAAAGCTAGAAAATAGTGTGGAAGCCATGGCAAGTGATAATCGCTTTCCTTCCTATTTATTTGAAAGTAAAGGGGAAGTTTTGGAAACTCAAGGCGATTATGCGTTTGTCAAGTTTTATGTGGCAACGCCAGGGGTATGGTTGAAAATTGAGCAATTAGAACCGGTTAGCTAATCCTGAAAATAGCGGATTCGGCTGGGATTTGCGATTACTCCGAACATAGCAGGGCTGCGAATCGGCTAGGGCATAAACCGTTGGGGTGTCTTGAATTTCAATCTCAATGGTGGCGCGATCGATGCCAAACTTTTCTTTCAATTCTTGATGGGTTTCTCGCAAAAACTGATCCCCGGGATGCCCATCAGGAATCGTCAAACGGACACTTAAAGCGGTTTCTGTGGTACTCAGGGGCCAAATATGTAACTCCTGAACTTCCCTAACCCCCGAAAGATGGAAGAGAAATGCCTTAATGTCTTCTAGATCAATGGATGGAGGAACCGCATCTAACGCAAAGTCTAAAGACTGCTTGAGAAGTTTAACGGTATTGTAAATAATAATCATCGCAATGACGAGGCTAATAAACGGATCAAGCCACATCCAATGGGTTTGGGTAATTAATAGCCCCACTAAAACCACCTTTAACGAAATTAACGCATCTGCAATCACGTGCCAAAAAACGCCTCGCACATTTAAGTCATTTTGATTGCCTTGGGCAAATAATGCCGCGGTTCCCCCGTTAATGAAGATTCCCACAGTAGCCACTGCAATGGTGGTTTCTACGGCAATTAAACTGGGATGAATCATCCGTTCCACTGCTTCGACGGTAATTCCTCCCATGACTAATAATAAAATCACGGCATTGGCTAACGCGGCTAAAATGGAAGCCCGACGAAAACCATAGGTATATTTCGCGGTGGCTTGACGTTGACTTAACCACTGTGCGCCCCACGCTAAGAGTAATCCAAGGACATCACTGGCATTATGACCGGCATCAGCTAATAAGGCGAGGGAGTGGGTAGTTAATCCAAAAAATCCCTCAACCGCCACAAAGCCTAGATTTAGTAAAGCGCCGATGACAAATATATAGTTGGATGTTTTAGGAATGGTGTGAGGATATTTGCAATAAGGGCAAGAATTGAACATAAATTCAGGCTAATATTACACTGGATTTTAACGACCAATGACTGACGATTTGGTTTTAATCTCCAGACGTTTGAGCATGGTTTGTCGAGCTTTTTGCGCTAACGTATCATCTAGTGGCGATAATTGAACCGTTTCTTGATATTTTAATTCTAAAGCGGTTTCAATTAACCAATCGGCGATAAATGGATTTTTCGGTAACAGGGGACCATGGGCGTAAGTCGCGATCGCGTTCCCATAAAAGGCTCCCTCATACCCATCTTCCCCATTATTGCCATTGCCGACCATCACTCGCCCTAAAGGTTGTACTTTCCCTAAATAGGTGCGCCCGCCATGATTTTCAAAGCCAATCACAATTGGGGGGTCTCCTGTTCTCGCTTCTATCATTTTGGCTAACGGAGACGCGGTTAACCGAAACGCAATATTGCCAATACAACGCTTGCTATTTTTACCGGGATGCTTACTGACTAAGTCGAAAATCCCTAATCCCTCAATGCGTTCTCCCTCCCCCGGTTCATAATAATGTCCTAATAATTGTGGTGACCCACAAGTAAACACCCCCGGCGTTCCCGCCTCAATTTTTTGGCGCATCAGTTGGGCTTTTTCTCCTTTTAAGTTCCGCATGACAATTTCTTGCTGCCGATCTTGTGCCCCACCGCCAACAAATAAATCAATGTCCTGAAAGTCTTCTGCTGTGGCGTTTAAGTCTAAACGGATGATCTTAATTTCGATGTCTCGCCAGTGACTTCTCTGTTGCAAACAAATCACATTGCCGCGATCGCCGTAGGTACTCATTAACGTCGGATAAAGCCAACCTAGCCTTAGTTCCATAA
>CAZTXK010000261.1:0-3560 GCA_964617275.1 uncultured Dactylococcopsis sp.
TATATTAGTCTTAATCGTCGCTACTCTCGATCTGTCAATTTAGAACGAGATTTAGCTGAAGGGCTGAGAATCCTTCGACAAGCTCAGGAACACCTACGACTACAATTTTAATTTAGTCGTAGATGAATCAGCCCAGTTGCGGTATACTTAAATAAGTCTCGCATGGGAGACAATTCGGCGATAACCAAGCCAAGTTATGAAGAAATTTTCTTTCTTTTCCATGCTTTTTTACCTGCGGGACGCGGGAGTAGCCTATCGCCTAAATGTCAGACTTGGAAGTGTAGTTCTGAGAACTTCATGGAAAAGCATTTTATTGGGTAGGAAACCTCTCTTACAATCTTGGATTTAAGAGAGGTAGTTCACAGATGCCGTCTAGCTTAGAGGGATATGTTCTCACCGATCGCGCTAGTGATAGTCTGCGACGAATTGTAGGGAGATTCTCGCAAACCGAGGGAAATCGGGCTTGGACATTAACCAGTGTTTATGGTACAGGAAAATCAGCGTTTGCCCATTATTTATCAGCTTTAGTGGCAACTGCTGATCATCCCATGCGAGAGAAAGCAAGCGCGATCGCGCAAGAAGGATTGGGGAAGGAAGATTATCAAATGCTAGAACAGAATCTTCCTCAGCAGGGATTATTTCGGGCAGTTGCCACAGGAAGCAGAGAACCGATTAGCCAAACCATTGTTCGCAGTTTAATTAATGGGGCAGAAGTTTTTTGGCAATCGAAGAAGGGTAATCAGCCAGAGGTTTATCGTGAATTAGTTGATATTCAAATCGAAATTAGTGAAGGAAGAATATTTAGTAATAAAGAAGCTCTACAATTAGTTGAAAAAATTAGAAGGGAAGCTGACACAGGAATTTTTATTGTTTTAGATGAATTAGGAAAAAATTTAGAACACGCTGCGGTAGTTCTGCACATTACTATGCAGTACTACCAAATTGTTGCGAAGCGGGAACTTCAGTTTCAAATCGTCATTTTGTTGTTTTCGCTTTGTTTTTCACTTCTCCTGTTTTCATATCAACAGTTTGTTCATCGGTAAGTTCTTGAACCAGTTGCCAAGCCTCAGGATTAGGATCGCGCGATCGCGCACCTTGACGACGAAACAGATAACGAACTTTCTTTCCCCCTTTGCCATTAAAAAAGCCAAGAGAAAGGTCACGGGCTTTCATCGGATCTTCAATCGTAATGACTTTCGTGACAGCAACTCCAGAAACCGGATTGTAACTAGTTGATACTTCCGCTTGGAAAAGTGGTGTCTTACCGTTAGCTTTTAGGTGGGCTTGCTCGGCAATGCTAGCAGCTTTTTGGTCTAACATTTTGCTGAGATGGAGACTTGATTTTGACGGTAACGGATGAGCATCCGGGAGTTGCCAAGGTTGGAGCTTGCTGTCAACAACCCACTCATCATCCTCCTTAACGAAGCGTAGTTTAGTGAACCCATCAGATTCCTTGTCCTTAGAAGCAAAGCGATTATCCCATGGATCAGGACGTTTAGCCTCAGTCGTTTTTTTCCACCAGAAGATGCCATAACCCTCCTGAACTTCCGTATTTTGATTCTCGGTTTTCCACCAAGCGTTGCTAACATCGACCAGCGCCACTGGGTAGCCAAGTCTCTCCTCAAGTTGTCGAACTGCAAGCACTTGAAAAACTTTCAAGCTGTCTTGCCCTAAGTCTGGTTCCCCGTTCACTAACCGAAAACCTTTAATCTCTACCTCAAAGGAACCAGATAGATTGATGCCAAATTTTTCTGATTGCAAATTCAGTGTCGCCGGTAGCACATCGTCACCCTGTTTCCCGCCAAATTTGAGATCTAAATTATAACCACAGGTTGTCGCCTTTTGTTTTATAGATTCAGCATTGTTGGGTTTCCATATCATATACAGATGAACTGTTTGCGCAGGAGTTGAATTCTCTTGACAATTTACTTTAAGATGCTCACCTACTAGTGGTTTTGAAGCGTCTTCGCGGAAAAGAAATAATTTTACAGCGAGTTCTAGGTTTTCTCCTTGCTTCAAAGTTAACGTATCAACACCTGACTGAAATGAAGCCTCATCTAACTGAAAAGATTCTCCATTAACTGTTCCCTGTAACGGTTGAGTTGTCGATTCTTCTACCGAAGCCTTTGTATTTTCTGTATTTTCTGTATTTTCTGTACTTTGATCAGTATTGGCTTGATTAGTAACTTCATTATTTTGGTTACATCCAGCGATTAAGAAAAGTGGGGCTAGAAAAATGAAAAGGCGATCTAAAGTGTACATCATCAAGTTTTTATATCAATTTAAATAATTAGCCATCTCTGAGCGTTAATTCGTAATTGAATTTTATTTAAAAAATCAAAAGTATCATCAAACCAATTATTTACACGGTTGACCAAGATATTTACCAGACTCTAATTCTTTTTTAAGTTTTGGAAAATTGGTTTCTCCAGTTACAGTAGCGTTTGGTGAGGACATAATCGAAGAATTTGGAAGTGGGTATTTTATCGTTCTATTTTTCCAACTGGGATGTTTTTCTATTGTGCTTTGGAACAGTCTTTTAATAGAGTCAATGTCTGATTTGGCTTCACATTTACACGATTCTATAGATTCATTAGGACTTTCTTGACAATTGCTAATTTTAAATACTACTTGCATTAATTTATTGCTTAATTTAACTGCATCTTGAATATCGCTTGCTTTTTCTAGTTCTAGAGATGATGAATTCGATTGTACTGTTAAATTGGGATTAATTTGATGAGAATTCCTAGAATGGGTACGATTATTTAAGCATTGTCTTTCACCACTTTCAGGGTTTACCCAAGCGTTAGAATATCTGGAATCTTGTCCTAAAGCAACTTGCGGAACTATGGTGACGGCTATAATGCTAGATAGCACTAAATTAGGGAGTTTTAAAAATCTATTCATAAGTTTTTTATTAGCCAATGATATCTATTCCTAATTAGCCTAGCACACATTAGGCAACAAAGTTTTTATGACGTAGCAAAAGTAAATTTTAGTTTAAAAACAAGCAAGAGGATAAACCTAGAGTTTTGTCGGTTCTAAGGGCGAAATTTTCCACTCTTTTACTAGGGTTTGTAAGACTTGATCTTGTTGCTGGCGAAAGGTATCGAGATTCCCGTATTGATTCATGATTACAAAATAAACTAAGCCATGAGATTGACTGGGAATTACCCCTGCTAAGGTGCTAATTTTGGCGAGGCTGCCCGTTTTGACAGCAAGCCCCTCTCGGAGATCGCGATCGCGCAAGAGTTTGGTATCTACCGTGCTAGGTTTTACCAATTACTCGGCTACTTTTTGCTTTACCAATTTAGGACTTACGCATTGACAACATGGTAAAATTATGGTGTAATTATGCAGTCGATCGCGCTTTATTGAGGTTTCAGACAATTAGAAAAACTAGCAAACCTTCTTTAGGTTTTCTTTTTGAAATCGAAAGCAATCGAATAGTCTCTGACCAGCCAAAGAAATACCGCCAAGTGAGGAACTTAGAAATTCAGGAGTGTGGGAAGAGTAAGTGAAGCACTCAAACAAGTATTAACCTCTTACAGCATCAGCCA
>CAZTXK010000262.1:0-3556 GCA_964617275.1 uncultured Dactylococcopsis sp.
ATTTTAGACCATGAAGAGTTAGGAATGATGGGAATGATTGAAATGAATGCTTAATTGTGTCATCAATTGTCATAATGTCTGTAGTTGATGAGTAGGTTGGGGCTGATAAACTCAACTACATTTACTTTTGTCAAGTTAATCAAAACACTTATTATCCCAAAGATTAAGCTATACTTATAATTTAAAACATAGATGAGCTATTCTGACCCTTGCTACTTATAAATTAGGATTAGTAAACTTAAATCAGTGGATTAGCAATTAAATTTAGAGGGAAGACAATGGTTAACTTTAATTTAGAGTTCAATGTATTGAAAGTAGTTTCCGAAATTAATAATGGCTCAATTATTATCCGATCAATTTTAAGCAAATTTATGGCTGGGGGAATTATTATTATCTTATCCCAGCCAGTACAAGCTCAGATCAATAATCGTTGTTATATGGAAACTCCCATAGGCGTAAATTTAGATTTAAGAGAATTGTGTGGTGGTACGTCTGACCCCAATGATCATCAAAGCTCTATTTACCAAGCAGCACGCTCGGGCAATGTCAATCAAATCGAGCAACTCTTGGCTCAGGAGATCAACGTCAATCAGAGAAATCAATTCGGTCAAACGCCATTATACTTAGCAGCAAGATATGGTCATCCAGAAATCGTTAAACGATTGCTCAATGCTGGTGCAAACATAGAAGTAAAAGAAGAAAATGGAAGAACTCCCCTTTATATTGCCTCTGGCTGGGGAAATGCAAAAGTTGTCAAAGAATTGCTAGTCGCAGAGGCTAAGGTCAATACTAAAACTTACAAACATTGGACTCCCTTGCATAATGCCTCAAAAAATGGGCATTTGGGGATAGTTAAGCAGCTTTTGGGAGCAGGGGCTCGAATTAATGCGACAACTAATCAAGGTTTTACCCCTTTAGATTTAGCTACAAATGAGGATATCAAAAAAGTCTTAGTCAACAATATCAACTGATGAATACACTATGTTTTAAACTTTATTTGATTGGGTAGCGCGATCGCTGTTTTGTAAAGAGGAAAGGGGAGCCATCTATTGCTATTAAATTGTAATGTTAGACTGAAAATGATGATAATTATTTAAATATTCTTTCGGAGTCAGTATCGTTACTAAGAATAGCGGAAATTTCAATTCACTCATATTTAATAAGCTGCACTCGTTTAGCTTAGTCCAAGTAAAACTAATCATTAGTCTATTTTAGATTAGCTTTCCTTATCCAACTAGACTCTCTAGTTGGGGGGAGAAATTAAAATAGGCTTGACATGGCAATAGTAAAAAAAGCAATGAAACTGAAAACATCTGCTCAACATACCTTAATCAGTATGGGAACGGCTTTAATTAGTGTACCTGTCCTTGCTCACTCGGGACATTATGAAAAGAAAGAAACAGAAGCAAAAACAAAGGAAACTAAATCCAATAGTGAGGAAAAATCCTTAAATCCAGATCAAGAGAAGTCCACTTTTTCCCAAAATCAATCAAAAACAGAGCAGAAAACTGAATCACATTCAGATCAAGGGAAGTCCACGTCTTCCCAAGATCAACCAACAGAAACTCAAAATCAATTAAAAACAGAGCAGAAAACTGAATCACACCAAGAACAACCTGTCACTCAAAATCAAATAGTAACTATTAGTAAAATTCCCACCGTAGGAGAAACGGTACTTGGCTTAATTATCGTCACCCCTTTCTTATTATATGCCTTCAAAAAACGTATTCATCGCTCTGGATAAGACTGCGGAAAAACCAACTGAAAAACAAAAACTGATTTAGTCATGCTCTTTAATCACCGTTATTTACGACAAGTTCATCGCTGGTTTGCACCACTTATGGTGTTACCACTGCTACTCAGTTTGTTGACAGGTTCGTTATTTCAAGTTGCTATTTTAACGGGAAACTCAGAGCAATTCCTTTGGCTACTCGATATCCATAAAGGGAAGTTTGGAGCAGTAGATTTAACTTGGCTTTATCCCTTCTTAAATGCTTTTGGGCTTTTGGTTTTATTAACAACAGGAATTATTGTCTGGTTACAAATTCCTTTACCAAAAAAGAGAGCTAAATCTAAAAATAATTCCAACTCTTAGCAATTTATGTTTGATTAACCTTCATTTTCTCAAGAAAAAATAAGTGAAACAAATTCTATCAACAATTATCTTAGGCTTGTTTGGTAGCCTTGCTTTATCCAACCCAGCAATTGCTCATAATCATATTTCTCGTTCCGTTCCCTCACAATGGAAGTTTTCTTATCAACCGATGTTGATGGATATGGATGGTAGTCGTGATGGAACAGAAGATTTATCCGACCAAGAAGTATTAGAAGAGTTCCCTGTTACTCCTACTCGCATGATCATGCAAGGTCATATGTTAGGAGTAATGTATATGGCGAGTCCAGACTGGTCAGTGATGGCAATGTTACCCTATATTTCAAAAGAAATGGACTTTGTTACTCGTAGCGGTCGCAAATTTGCAACAAATTCTGAAGGATTTGGTGACTTAAAATTCACCGGTGCTTATAATGCAATTAAGACCAAAAAAGAGCATCTACAGTTTAAATTTGGGGTCAGTCTTCCCACAGGTTCAATTGAGGAAAAAGATGATACTCCTGCAGGAGATGACCAGATTTTAGCCTATCCCATGCAAATTGGGTCGGGAACAGTGGATATTTATCCGAGTATTGCTTATGTCAACCGTAGCGATAAGGGAGCGTGGGGAGCATCCGCAAATACAGTTTTACGTTTAGGAAAAAATAACAATAATTATCGTCTTGGGAATGGGTTTACACTCTCAGGATGGGTTAAACGGAATTGGACTGATAGTTTTGCCAGTTCAATTCGTTTAGAAGGGAAAACTATGGGTAACATTGATGGTGCAGACCCTCGTTTGAATCCCAATCTTGTGCCTAATGCTGATCCAAATTTACAAGGAGAAACCAGATTAGATTTAGCATTAGGTGTGGAGTTAAGTCCTAAAAAAACGAAACTAGGATTAGAGTTTGCTTTTCCTCTGTATCAATCTTTAGACGGTCCGCAATTAGAAACGGATTGGCAACTGAGAGCTAATTTTCAACGGTCATTCTAAACAATTTATTCTGATTAAATAGGAGACAAAATCATGTTAAATCGTAAATGGTTACTTTCTTTAGGAGCAGCGATAATCACAGGGGGGGTTGGTGCTGGCATTTACACCGCAGTTAATCCCTCTCAGGCGGATACTTTATCACCGCAAGCCCTAGAAATTACATCTTATCGCAGTGCCACTTGTGGCTGCTGTTACGGTTGGGTTAAACATCTCAAAGCAGAAGGGTTTACCGTTCAAGACAATATTACGGAAAATTTAGCAACCATTAAAAGCGAGAATAATGTTCCTCAAAACCTGATGGCTTGTCATACCGCCGTGATTAACGGATACGTGGTGGAAGGACATATTCCCGCTAGTGATATTAAACGCTTGTTGCGGGAACAGCCAGATGTAGCTGGAATTGCAGTCCCTGGGATGCCCATTGGATCACCCGGAATGGAAGCTGGAAACCGAAAAGAACCCTACAC
>CAZTXK010000263.1:0-3556 GCA_964617275.1 uncultured Dactylococcopsis sp.
TTTTATATTGTTGATGTGTTTGCCATTGATAAATATACAGGAAATCAATTAGCTGTTTTCTCTGACGCGAGAGAAATAAGCAGTGAACAAATGCAAGAATTAGCGAAGGAAATTAATTTCTCGGAAACCACTTTTATTGATCCGAGTCCTAATGATAATCAGGGATATAATGTTCGCATTTTTACCCCAAATCAAGAACTGCCTTTTGCAGGGCATCCCACCTTAGGAACAGCATATATTATTCGGGAATACTTAAGGTCTCCAGAGGAAAAAGATCACCCCATTACGCTTAATTTAAAAGTAGGAGAAATTCCTGTTCGATGCGAAGCAGATATCTTTTGGATGGAACAAAATCAGCCTCAGTTTGGTAAAACAGTTTCACCAGAAAAGATAGCTTCAGTATTAAGTATTGCTCCCGAAGAAATTAACGCTAATTCTCCCATTCAAGAAGTATCAACAGGAATTTATTTTTTAATTGTTCCTGTTAAGACATTAGCAACCCTAAAGAAAATTAAGGTTAATTTAGAAGCCTATTATGAACTAATTGCTTCCCTACAAGCTAAAAGCATTCTTGTTTTTTCTCCAGAAACTTATTCCGAAGAAAATGATCTGTGTGTTCGCGTGTTTGCTGATTATTTAGGCGTTCCCGAAGATCCAGCGACAGGAAGTGCGAATGGCTGTTTAGCAGGATACTTAGTACAAAATCACAGTTTCCTCAATGATAAGGGGAATTTAACGGTTAGAGTGGAACAGGGTTATGAGATTAATCGTCCCTCTTTACTATTATTAAAAGCAAATCCGAAGCAAATAGAAATTGGTGGGAAAGTAAAACTCATTGCTCAAGGGAATTTCTTTTAAAATTAATCCAGTTTCTTGTTCCGAAATATTGGCAGGCTTGAGCAGCAATTTTTGCGGCGTTGCTCAGAGCCGTGGTAAAGTCTTGTTGTAAAATATAGTGGCAAAATGCCCCGTGGAAAATATCGCCAGCGCCGAGAGTATCTTTAGCCGCAATATTAGGAATCGGGATTTCCCCTTCGCCATTAGGGGTTTGATAGAGAATGGGATTTTCCCCTTCAGTAATAGCAATATAGGGAATTTCCATGGCACTTAAGTAGTTAAAAACATCGCTTGTCGTTTGGCAGTTTGGAGGATAAAAATTAGCCGAACAAATGGCATAATTAGTAAACGGTAACACAGTTTCCCAGCCCTCTTTCCAGCTACCGCCATCAATAACAACAGGAATATTATGGGAATGGGCTTGTTGCGCGATCGCGCTTCCCACTGCCATTTGATGCCCGTCAATTAAAACCAAATCAATGTTACTTAAAATATGATCAGGAATTTGATGACTTTCCGCTTTACAGCGAGCCGTATTGAGAGAAATTACAGCGCGATCGCCGCTATTTTGAGTAACAATAATCGAAGAAGTGGGCGGACTATTTTCCCAATCAGATTGTAAGTCTAAATGTTCAATTTGATACTGGTTTAAGTCACTGCTAATTAACT
Organism: uncultured Dactylococcopsis sp.; assembly: GCA_964617275.1. Classification (GTDB taxonomy): domain Bacteria; phylum Cyanobacteriota; class Cyanobacteriia; order Cyanobacteriales; family Rubidibacteraceae; genus Halothece. The sequence goes on from CAZTXK010000263.1 coordinate 1,507, forward strand.
GGGTAATGGGATGGTTTCCTAACACCGATAGCAAGCGCGATTGATCACCCAAAACACTAAAAGCAACACTAGCATTTGTTGCCGGACCCCCCGCAGAAACCAGACTATCAATTGCACTCAATTTTTCATTCGCTTGGGGAAAATGAGGCGCAAGATAAATTAAATCAAGGGTAGTGATGCCAACAAATAAGCCACATTTAGACATAATCATACCATTTCGATCAATTAGCGCTACACATTGATTACCTAAGCCCCCCTTTCCAAGGCAGGTTTGGGGGGATAAAGGGGGTTGAGTTTTTAGACATCATCTGTAATTGTATTTAAACTGGCTTCCATCACGTCTTTCGTTTGCCCTGATACCGAAAATAATAACGCCTCGCGATACACTCGTTGGGCAGGATGACTCTGAGCATTCGCCGCCCCACTAGAAGCAATTACCCCAGCATGAGCGCACCGTTGGGCTAAATGAATCGCTTTTACTCGTAAATTGAGACGATACTGAAAAGAGGTATCAGTAGGTGGCAGCGCCGCAAACATGGCTTCCGAGAGAGACTGATGTTTAGCAGATAAGGTTTCGTAACTTTCGCCTAAAAACGGTAACCCTTTTTTCTCAGCAGCGGTTTCTAGGATATCTAAGCCAGCCCTAGCGCAACCTAAGGCATAAAAGCCATGATGTAAGACATTTTTCTTATCACTGTCATGAATCGCCGTTGCGGGCTTAATAAACAGTACCTCATCTTCCCTTAAAAACCAATCCTGAACCGTTGCCGCCACAGTATTGGTAGCATTCATCACTGATAACGGCATCGGCGAAGAAAACACAATATTTCCCCCATTTGGCTGCTGAGTCGGGGTAAAAGGCACAATCCCATAAAGGGCTTCTCCATTCGGTAACCTTCCCCCAATAATAAAATACTGGAAATAACCATATCCCGTAATCCAAGGCACTTTCCCATTGAGTTGATACCCGCCAGTAACAGGAGTCGCTGTGAGAGGAGAATCATGCGTGCGTCGTAGTTGCGAAAATCCCACCCCAATTAAGGTTTTTCCCGTTGCCATTTGAGGAAGATAAGTTTCTTTAAGGGATTGATTATCACTGGTTGCTAGGAGAGACGCGGCACTTTGATGTTGAGTTTGTAGAAAGGCAAATGCGCCAGAGTAGCGAGGAATTAAACATTGCACTTGCCGAAACGTTAATAAACTTGCTTCTAAGCCCCCATAAACTTTCGGCACTCGCAGCCCAAAAAACTGCAATTGATTAAGTTTTGATAAGGCGTTTTGTAACGCAATTGTATCGGTATCTAGACGGTTCGCTTGGGGGGCAATTTCAGTTTTAAGAAACCCTTGCAGAGAGGAAACAAGAGAGGTTTCAGATTCTTTTTCTAAGGGGGACAATCTCATAAAAAGGCATAATCGAAACTTCCAAAATTGTAACAGTTCTTGACAAAACTACTAAACTCCTCCCAGTAGGCGTGATAGCATTCCCATAAAAGTCATTATTTTAGAAAATTGACCATGAATGAATTACTGTCTGGACAAACTCCTATATTTGGCGGTAGCACTGGTGGCTTATTAACCGCAGCCGACACCGAAGAAAAATACGGCATCACTTGGACAAGCGATAAAGAACAAGCATTTGAAATGCCCACTGGCGGCGCTGCCATTATGCGGGAAGGAGAAAATGTGTTCTATTTTGCCCGCAAAGAACAGTGTCTCGCCTTGGGAGCGCAACTGCGAACCAAATTTAAGCCCAAAATTGAGGACTTCAAAATCTATCGCATTTATCCCAATGGCGAACTCGAATATCTCCATCCCAAAGATGGGGTATTCCCTGAAACCGTTAACGATGGTCGTCCTTATGTGGGCAAAATTGATCGTCAAATCGGTAATAATCCCGATCCCGCAACGGTTAAATTCTCTGGGAAAGAACCTTACGAAGTCTAATTGACACTTGATTCCCCCAACCCCCCTTAATTAAAGGGATCGGTATTAATGGTGAATTCCCCACTATCATCGAGGTGGGGAGTTTTTTTAGTGATGAATTATGCCC
>CAZTXK010000264.1:0-3526 GCA_964617275.1 uncultured Dactylococcopsis sp.
CGTTCAAAGCCTAAGCCAAACCCAGAATGAGGAACGGTTCCATAGCGTCTTAAATCAAGATACCACCACAATTGTTCTGGTTCCATTCCCGCTTCTTTAATCCGTTTTTCTAGGACATATAAGCGTTCTTCTCGTTGGGAACCGCCAATAATTTCGCCAATTTTTGGGGCTAAAACATCCATTGCGCCGACTGTTTTTTCGTCATCATTGAGACGCATATAAAAGGCTTTAATGTCGCTGGGATAATCTGTAAGGATAACAGGTTTCTGGAAGTATTCTTCACATAAATAGCGTTCGTGTTCGGATTGTAAATCAATGCCCCATTGAACAGGATATTCAAATTTTTTATCGGCTTTTTCTAAAATCGCGATCGCGCTACTATAAGTTAACCGTTCAAAGTCTTGATTAATAATATTATCAGCAGTAGCTAACACCGAATCATCAATCCGCTTGTTAAAAAATTCCATATCTTCGGGACACTGATCTAAAACCGTTTTAAAGATATGTTTTAAGAAGGCTTCTGCCCAATCCATATCCCCTATTAAGTCGCAGAATGCCATTTCCGGTTCAATCATCCAAAACTCGGCTAAATGGCGAGAGGTGTTAGAATTTTCAGCACGGAAGGTGGGGCCAAAGGTATAAACGCGATCAAAGGTTAACGCCATCGCTTCGGCTTCTAATTGGCCACTAACTGTAAGATAAGCTGGTCGTCCAAAAAAGTCTTGCGAGTAGTCTATCTCTCCATTTTCTTGAGGAATATTATTGAGATCAAAGCTGGTAACATTAAATAATTCCCCCGCCCCTTCACAGTCATTCGTGGTAATAATGGGCGTATGCATCCAGAGAAAGCCATGTTGCTGGAAAAACTGATGGACAGCAGTAGCACAAGCGTTTCGGACTCGCATCACCGCCCCGAGGGTATTGGTACGGGTGCGAATATGTCCAATGGTGCGGAGAAATTCAAAGGAGTGACGCTTTTTCTGTAAGGGATAGGTTTCGGGATCCGCTTCGCCGTAGATGGTGACGGTTTGGGCTTGCAGTTCGATATTTTGTCCTTTCCCGGGTGACTCTGCTAGGATGCCTGTAACTTCTACCGAAGCACCCGTATTAATTTTGTCGAGTTTTTCTTCGTAATTGTCGAGAGTAGGCTCTAAAATAACTTGTAGATTCGCTAAAGAAGACCCGTCATTGACTTCCATAAAGGCAAATTTTTTCGACTCTCGCTTAGTGCGTACCCAACCTTGAATTGTCACTTGTTGGTCAGGTTGTCCATGGCGGAGTAAGTTGATAATACGGCTTTTTGACATAAAATTCTCTTTAATATGACGATTATTATTGCTGGCGATCGCAGCGGGGTCGGTAAAACAACAATTACCCTAGCTCTCCTTTCCTTTTTAGCTCGTCACTCGGCAAAAGTCCAGTCGTTTAAGGTGGGACCCGATTATATTGATCCCATGTTTCACACCCAGGTTACGGGGCGATCTTGTCGCAATTTAGACCCCATTTTAACGTCTCCAGACTATGTGAAACATTCTTTTGGCTATCACAGTCAAGGAGCTAAGTATTCTGTAATTGAGGGCGTGATGGGGTTGTTTGATGGGGTAAGTTTACAGGAAAAGACAGATTATGCTTCCACTGCCCATATTGCGAAAATTTTAGACATTCCTGTGGTGTTAGTATTAGATTGTTCTCGCTTATCAGGATCGGTGGGCGCGATCGCGCAAGGTTATGCTAACTTTGATCCTGACGTGGATATTGCTGGGCTCGTTTTAAATCGGGTGGGAAGCGACCGTCACCTGCAGTTATTGGAAACCGCCCTAGAACCGCTTAATTTGCCCATCTTAGGGGTGTTTCGTCGTCAAGACAGCATTAAACTGCGCGATCGGCATTTAGGGTTAGTTCCCACTGAAGAAGTGGCATCTTTCCCCAAAATTCAGGAAGAACTTGCTACCATTGCCCAAGAAAGTTTTAACTGGGAACAATTATTGCCCTTGCTGGATGCACCACAAACGCCTGTTTCTCCCCTCTGGGAGACAATTCCCCGTCAGCATTCATTTCGGGTGGGAATTGCGCGCGATCGCGCCTTTAACTTCTACTACCAAGACAACCTTGATCTCCTCGAACAGTTAGGAGGCGAACTCATCCCTTACAGTCCTCTCAATGATACAGAATTACCACCCAATCTTGATTTACTTTATCTGCCTGGAGGCTTTCCCGAAGTCTTTGCTCAAGGCTTAGCACAAAATAAAGCAATTGTCAATAAAATTAAAACGGCGATTCAGGGCGGACTAACCACTTACGCCGAATGTGGAGGCTTAATGTATCTCTGTCAAAGCATCACCGACTTTGAGGGGACAACGTGGGAAATGGTAGGACTGCTACCGACTAACGTCATTATAGGAAAGCGACTAACCCTCGGGTATCGGGAAGCAACGCCCTTACCCGCTAATTGCATTTTGGAAGAAAATCAAACCATTTGGGGACATGAATTTCACCGTTCCCAACTGCAAGCCAATTCCTCTTCTCCCCTATATCAGTTGTCTGATTTGTATCAGAACGAAACTCAAGACGGATGGAAAATGGGATCAATTTATGCCTCCTATTTGCATATCCACTGGGGAGAATTTCCTAATTTCCCTCTAGGGTTGATCAATCAAAACAAACAAAAGTGAACAATAGAAAGTAAATATAGGTGTGGTTATGGAGTGTCAATCAAATCAAATGCAAAACCTAGAAACCGAGACCAAGCAAAAAAAGCCAACCTCTTCTCCATTGGAATTCCGTCATCAATTTGAGGGCAAAATGACCATGTTAAGTGATGCGGAAACCGTCCAAGAGTATCTCGATGCCCATCAGGGATGGTTTGTCCGTTGTGCCTCTCCCATGGAAGTTGAACCCATTGGCGAAAATAGTTATGCTTTAACCGTTGGTCGCTTTGGGGCGTTAGGCTTTGAACTCGAACCAAAGCTCGGCGTAGAATTACTCCCTGAAAACAATGGGATTTATCGCATGGAGACAGTTCCCATTGAACGCAATGACGCTCACTTATACGAAGTCGATTATCAAGCTGAATTACAACTTGCAGAAAATCCAGAACAAGCTGAACCCAAAAATGGCGACACCATTACCGAAGTAGAATGGACACTAGATCTAGGGGTAGCGATTTATTTTCCTCAGTTTGTGTATCGCTTTCCAAAACCTGTAATACGGCGAACCGGGAATCGAGTTTTAGCGCAAATTGTTCGCCAAGTGTCTCGTCGTCTTACCTACAAAGTCCAACAAGATTTCCATCAAACCTATAATTTACCGCTTCCGAACTGAAAAGTGACTTCTTTATTTTTGTAATTGCTTCATTGATGCTTGATTATTGGGAGGATGAACAAATAACGAATAAATAATATCCACCGAGTCCCTTTCTCAACCGATAGAGAAACGCTATATGTCATCATTGATAAAGTTCCCCTAATCGCATTCAATATAAGAGTTGCCCCTCGGGAGATCACTAATAGGATAATCAATACCATGA
>CAZTXK010000265.1:0-3498 GCA_964617275.1 uncultured Dactylococcopsis sp.
CGCGATCGCGCTATTAAGACTCTCCAAGAAAAAGAATAATGTACAAGTTAGTGATTTTCCAGCGCTGCTTTGGCGGCTCTTTTTTCCGCAAGTTTTTTCGTTTCCCCAACGCCAACCCCATAGAGTTGATTAGCAATGTAAACTTCGGCGGTGAACTCTTTAGCGTGATCTTCTCCCACTTCTTTGACGATGTAATAGCGCGGAATTTCTCCCCAATTGGCTAGCGCCCATTCTTGGAGTCGCCCTTTATAATTGGTATCGAGTTCAGCGTTGCTAGTAACTGTCTCAGCAATGGCACGGAAAAAAGGGATAATTAAGGCTTCAACCGCTTCTAAGCCTGAATCAAGGAAATAAGCCCCAATGACTGCTTCTAGGGTATCGCTGAGAACTTCGGGGTTATTGCGGGTTCCGTCTTTTTCTGCGCCTTTTCCGAGGTGGAGATATTGGTTTAAGTTTAGAGTAAGGGCAAATTCGGCGAGTTGATGCTCATTGTTCACAAGGCGCGATCGCAGCTTAGTGAGTTCCCCTTCTCGCATTTGAGGATAGATTTGGTATAGCATTTTCCCCACTAGAAAGCCTAAAACGGCATCCCCGAGAAATTCTAGCCGTTCATTGTCTTCTTCGATTTCCGAATGTTCATTAAAGTAAGACCGGTGAGTGAGGGCTTTTTCCCAGAGGGAAGGGTCATTGAATTTTGGTAATTGCACCTGATTTGAGGTCATGGGATTTGAGATGAGAAAGCTAACAACGCGATAAACTGTAATCCAAAGTCGTTTTAAAACTGGTGTAATGTCTCAGCAGCGTGTTATTATCTCAAATTCTACTTTAATTGTGGCTGCAACTCTTGTCTTTCTAGGAGTTTTATTATGGCAACTACAAAGCCTCATTATTGTGTTAATGATTTCGGTGGTATTAGCTTCAGCTTTAGCTCCGACAGTCAATGCTGCTGAAAGGTTAGGATTACCTCGGTTTCTAGCGGTTATTCTGGTGTATTTACTGTTAATTGGTGGCTTAACAGGAGCAGGGGTGCTCATTGGCCCCACCGTCGTTGAGCAGATTCAACGCTTAATTCGGAAACTTCCCAACTATTTAGACACCTTGCGCTTACTGGCTCAAGATATTGCCCTTCGCTTTGGGATGACTGATCCTGAAGATTTGGATCCCATTAATCGTCTCTTTGATACAAAAGCACTCACTGGCTGGCTCATTCGTTCTAGTCAACAGTTATTAGTGCGTTCTTATGGCGTAACCCGAGGCATTATTGGCGGCTTTATCAGCGTTATCTTATCCATTGTGCTATCAGGTTATATGCTTTCCGGTTCGCGACGGTTACTGCGAGGGATTATTAGTTTATTTCCTAGCCCTTGGGATGCGCGTTTAGAAGCACAAATTCATCCTGCGGCGTTACGCATGGGAGGCTATATTCAAGGACGGGTTTTAGTTTCAGGAATTTTAGGCGTTGTCATTACCATTAGTTTAAGGGCATTAGGCATTTCTGAGTTTGCGTTAGGTTTAGGCGCGATCGCGGGCGTAACCAATTTAATTCCCTTTTTTGGGCCGGTAATTGGTTCAGTTCCCGCCTTAATTGTTGCCACAGCTAATGGCGGTTGGACGGTGTTATGGGTATTAGTCTTATTTGTGGTCATTCAAAATGTAGAAACCTATGTTCTTGATCCGTTACTGGTGGGAAATACGGTTCGCTTACATCCCCTGTACCAACTCCTTGCTGTTATTGGCGGCGCACAGGTATTAGGCATTTTAGGGGCGTTAATTGTTCCCCCTTGGGTAGCAGGATCGGCAACCTTAATTGAAAATTTATATCTCAAGCCCAAGTTACTAGCGGAAAACAATCAATCTTCTCCTTCTAGCCCTTTACCGGTCAAATCTGGTCAATAAAGTGTTATTTATGAATATTCGTGCTTTAAGCTCTTTGATTCTCGGGATTTGTACGCTTACTTGTAGCTGGTTTCTCTTTGCTTTACCGGCTTGGGGGCAAATGAATGAAACCGCCCCGGTACTGCTGGATGGGAGAGTGGTGTTTGAGGTAGCGCGATCGGGCCAATTTAGTGCTAAAGATCGCGCTGAAGAAGCTAATAGAAATCTCAATAGTCTGGTTAGAGCGACCTTTCAACCCTTACAGGAAGAACAAGAAGAATCCATTGAGATCGAAATTGATAGCAGTCAGCGGATTCCAACAATTAAGCTGAATGGGAGTCATTGGCTTTCGGTTACAGCCGAAGATGCCCCGCAAGGACGGAGTTTAACGGAACAGGCAAGAATCTGGAAAAGAGAGTTGGAACGCGCGATCGCGCAAGCGAAATATGAACGCACCCAAGCCTTTCTCACCCAAGGGATTATCTTTTCTTTATTAGCCATTGCCATCGCAACCTTGCTGATTCGAGGGATTAACTTGATCTGTCAACGGTGGATTCATCCTTATCTGAAAGAGTCCCATCCGCCGGCAACTGCTCATTCCCACACTCAATCCCTACAGAATCCTAGTTTTATTGCTTTTCAGGTTTTCCTCAACCTTCTTCGCAGCTTAATTATCCTAACCACACTGATTTATATCAGTACTCGCTTTCCTCAAACCCGTCACTTAAACCGACAACTTCGGGATACGGTGATTTATAGCCTCACCTCTGATTTATTCCCCTTAGGGAATAATGCTTATTCGATTTTAGACTTAATAATCCTCATTGCTCTATTAGTCGCATTGTTTATCTTAGCTCGCAGCATCAAACAAGTGTTACGGATGCGAGTGCTGAGTCTGACGGGGCTAAGTCGGGCGGCGCAAGAAACCATCGCGATTGTTGCTAACTATAGCTTTGTTCTTATTGGAACTTTAGTATTGCTGCAAATTTGGGGCTTAGATATTACCTCGTTAACCGTTTTTGCTGGGGTTTTGGGGGTAGGAGTCGGTTTAGGGATTCAAGGGATTGCCAAAGAATTTGTTAGCGGTTTGGTGCTAATTTTTGAGCGTCCGATTCAAGTGGGGGATTTTGTGGATGTGGGAGGCTTAGTGGGAACCATTGAAAATATTAGTGTTCGCAGTACCGAATTAACCACCCTCGATCGCGTTTCTGTTATTTTACCCAACTCCCGTTTCTTAGAACAAGAAGTGGTGAATTGGAGTCATCGCAGTGCTATTTCTCGCCTCCATATTCCTGCGGGAGTTGCTTATGGATCAAATGTGGAAGTGGTTCGTCAAGCGCTTTTAGACGCATCCAAACAACATTCCGATGTTTTATCAATTCCCCCTCCCAATGTCTTCTTTTTAGGATTTGGAGATAGCGCCCTCAACTTTGATTTATTAGTCTGGATTTCTGAACCGCGACAACAATACCAAATTAAAAGTGATCTCTATTTTGCGATTTATAAGCTATTCCAAGAGCGAGGGGTGGAAATTCCCTTTCCACAACGGGATATGCACGTTCGCAGCGGGAAATTACCCGTGGAATTAACCCCCGAATTAACAGACTCTTTAGCCCAGCTTTC
>CAZTXK010000266.1:0-3495 GCA_964617275.1 uncultured Dactylococcopsis sp.
AAGTTCGGGTAAATTTTCCAACAAAGCAACAACATCTAAAAGTTTCATAATCTGTTTTCCTTTAAATGAGATCAAAAAATCTCGCTTAAATCTAAAACAAATCCAGGTAAAACATTTCTCCCCGATAAAGTTTTAGGATCATTTAAAGTCTCTACAGGTTGTCCAGTTTCATAAATTTCGACAATTTTGGCAGATGGTTCAATTAACCACCCCAATTTTACGCCATTATCTAAATATTCCTGCATCTTGGCTTGTAAATCTTGATATCGCTGAGTTTTTAAATCACTAGGACTCACTAACTCGATAATAAAATCAGGCGCAATAGGTGGAAATCCTTGTTTTTCTTCAGAGGTTAAAGTCTCCCAACGTTCCAACCTCACCCAACTGACATCGGGACTTCTTCTCGCACCATTGGGTAAAACAAATACAGTAGAAGAATCAAAGCATTTTCCTAATTTTCTCTGACGATTCCAAATGCCAAGATCAATATACAAATTAAAGTTTTTTTCTCCCGTTTCCCCTCCAGTGGGACTCATAACAATTAATTCTCCAGTTTCAGTCAACTCCAGTCTTGAAAGTTGTTCGATCGACGCGAGTTGCTCAAATTGAACGGGAGTGATTTGAAATCCTTTCGGAATTGAAATTGACATCGCTACACTCCAAGTAAACACATTCTTTAAAAAATTATATCTGATTAGAAAGAAAAAGATTTGTTAAATAAGAGGCTGGGAATCATCAATATAATATCATCTCTAATCGCTAATAACTTTTTTTTTACTCCCCATATTCTTGTAAAAAAAGCTAGAAGATCTCTTAAGGCTTGTCCGTTGGCTGGGTTGGGTTCGACTTGATACCGTATTTGTAAAATAGTTCCTCGATTTCGACGGTTAAGAGCAATCTCTAGAATAGTAGGTATAGAAGCCCAACCTAATCCTGTCTATGACTGCTGCTACTTCTCAATCCCTGACACTGGAAGAATTTCTGCAACTTCCCGAAACTAAACCCGCAAGCGAATTCATTGCTGGGGAAATTATTCAAAAGCCCATGCCGAAAGGAAGACATAGTCGTTTACAAGGCAAACTGAGTAGTGAAATTAACCTTGTCACTGAATCTCAAAAAATTGCCTACGCTTTTCCAGAACTAAGATGCAGTTTTGGTGATCGTTCCATTGTTCCCGATATCGCTGTCTTCCGATGGCAAAGCATTCCCTTCCTCTCTGATGGACAAGTGCCTGATCGCTTCTCTTTTCCACCTAATTGGGTAATTGAAATCTTATCCCCAGAGCAAAAACCCAACCAAGTCATTGGTAAAATTGTATCTTGTCTCGAAAATGGGAGTGAATTGGGCTGGTTAATTGATCCCGATGATGAAAGTGTTTTGGTTTTCTGGCGCGATCGCGCTCCCTCTCTGCGACAAGAAAAGGACAAACTTCCACTCTTAGCAGAAATCGAATTAGAACTAACGGCTAATCAGCTTTTTAGCTGGCTAAAAATGGGAGACTAAGGCGGTTACAGAAAAATTATACTAAGTTTCTGGTTCAATTCCCATTGCGCGTAATTGCGCCGCTAAACTTTTCAGCGCGATCGCGCTCTTTTCGCGCTAATTCCAATCCCCATAGCAATATTGCTATCGAGATAACCTGCGATTTCTAAACTATCAGTTAAGGCTTCTGCAAGCGCAGGCTGATTGATATTATCCACTGGCTCATCAGGGAGAAGGTAGTCCTCTGGGAGCTTTTCCCATTTGATGTTTAGTTGCGCGATTAGGCGACTCATAATGAGATGATTAGCGATTTTGAATGGACTACCCCTATAATATATTTTTACTTTGAAATCAGGAAAAATGTCAAGCTCCTATCTAACAAAATTGAATGAAGAGGCACCACCAATCTCGGAAACTGCTTCGCTTTCTAAGTCTGATCATCATTACTATAATCTTAACGGTTTTAGCAGTCATTCCGATTCGTATTGCACTGACGCAACTCCACACCCCTACACCACAAGCAATTTTTATGCTTAGTGGCAATCCAGATCGCGAGCGTTTTACGGTTAAGTTTGCTCAAGAACACCCTCAACTGCCCATTTGGGTATCTACTGCTTCCTCTCGCATCCGCCAAACTTTTAAAGAAGCTAATCTCGATCCCAATCGTCTCCATTACGACGATCGCGCCACTGATACTGTTACCAACTTCACCACCATGGTGGAACCCCTGCAAAACCATAACATCCACCATGTCTATCTCATTACTTCCGATTATCACATGAGGCGTTCCCGTGCCATTGGAACAATTGTTTTTGGCAGCCGTGGTATTATTTTGACACCCCTTCCAGTCAATTCAAAAAGATCGCCAGAACCCATAGCCGAAGTTGTCCGTGATGTTGGTCGTTCTGTTGCTTGGTTGTTTACAGGGCGTACAGGGGCAAGCCTAAAAGGCAGAGTCTTAATAATCAATTACGATCAAATCAGTTTCTTGCAGTTAATAATTCCCTCAAAATGCTAACCTTTCCGCTTTATTTGCTCAGTTTTCTGATTAGCTTAATAACAGTTGGCTTACTTAAACAACGCTTTGGTCAACTACTTCTCGATATTCCCAACGATCGCAGTTCTCATAGCCAACCCACTCCCCGAGGAGGCGGTTTAGGCTTTATTATTACTTTTGCAATTATCAGCGCGATCGCGCTTTCGTTATTTTTCTTCTTACAACGCGCAGAATTCCTTTTAGACTTAACCCCTCAACAGTGGCTATGGCTATGGAGTATCTTCATTCCTTTAACCGTAGTGGGAATTTTTGATGATCGTCAAGGCGTAAAAGCCAGTATTCGCTACCTCGTGCAATTAATTTCTGCAGCGATCGCAGTTTCTGTTTTCGGTTCTTTTCCCCAACCCTGGCTGACGACATTAGGCAATTTTGGCACAATTATTGCGTTTCTACTCACCCTAATTGGTTTCACTGCTTTCATCAACTTCTATAACTTTATGGATGGATTAGATGGCTTAGTCGCTGGGGTAAGTGCTATCCAAATGGCTTTTTTAGCAATGTATCTCTCTGAACCCTTTTTATGGGTTTTTGTTGCAGCTTTACTCGGGTTTTTATGGTGGAATTGGTCACCTGCGAAAATTTTTATGGGGGATGCGGGGAGTACGGTTTTAGGAAGCGCGATCGCGCTATCTCTGCTCATTCCTAACATACCTACCCCACAAGCCTGGTCAGCCCTTGCCATTACCCTTCCCCTAGTGGGTGATGCCATTTATACCTTAATTCGTCGCCTTCTCCGTCGAGAAAACATTTTCCAAGCCCACCGCAGTCATCTCTATCAACGATTGCAACAGCAAGGTTGGTCTCATCAACAGGTCGCCCTTTCTTATATGAGTTTAACTGCCATTAGTGGGGTTTGCATCTTTTTCTGGGGAATGATTGGGGCTGGAATGACATTATTATTAGTTATCAGCGCGATCGCGATCGGGGAAACGATTCTTAATCGTCAATTTTGGACA
>CAZTXK010000267.1:0-3458 GCA_964617275.1 uncultured Dactylococcopsis sp.
GTTTGTGAATCAATGACTAATGACCAATGAGTAACAACTACTTCCTCTTGGTTGCCATAGAACTAGAGGAAAATCAATCGTTATCGAACAATCAGTTATATTTTATTATTGCTAGACCGAACTTTACAGTTTTTAACACTCCAAAAATTAGCCAAATATTGACGATTTTAGTGGATTTCAGGTATGATAGTAAAAGCAAAAGTCCAGGGGGTAGTCTTGAGTTTTCCAGAAATAAAAGCTAAAAGCCCCACCGATTGGTTAACTTGTTTCACATTTAGTGAGTTTTTAAGCTCAATGTCGCATGGATTTTTGTTGCAAGAAATTAAGTTTCTTGAATAAGGGTTGACAAAAATCGCTTGATCTGAGGCAAGAAAATCTAGATTAAAAGTTAGGAGAAACTAACCCTTCTTCCTAAAATAATCAACTATAGCTAATCAGCCATTCCAATAAGCATATTTTACTGGTTTACCAAAAACAGTATCTAGGGGATACGGAAAAAAAATTCAGGGGTCGGTAGGGTCAGTGTCATAAAAAAGGCGATTTCCCCTAAGAAGAGTGAGAAAATAAATATAACAAAGTGTCACTCTTGTTGCAGGAAATTACCGAATAACAGGTTAACCTAGAAGTAGGAACTTACATTCATTGATTAATGCAACTTGAAATCATTCTAATGACTGAAGATAACAATAACTTGTTTTGATTAGTTTTAAAATAGACTTTGAGTTTTTATAGCTATGACGATTTTTTATAAATGTTTGCAATATTCACGATTTTTACTTGCTACTTTAATCATGTTGGCGGTGGCTGTGTTACCGAGAATCCCTCTTGGGGCAGAAAATAATAAAGTTGCCGCAGCAACAGAAACAAACTTTAGAGATTTAGAAACGGGAGTCTATTTATATGGGCAATCGAGTAAGCCTTATGAAATTGGTAATGAATATATCTTATTTGAAGTCATGGAAGAAAAATTGATTGGTGTCTTGTATATGCCTCATTCTTCTTTCAGTTGTTTTCAGGGAGAAATTGCCAATAACCAATTAGAGATGACTGTGGATCATCCTTACGAAGATACAGTTCATGATTACGCGATCGCGCTTGAAGAAACCTCTCCCATTGCTAGTCGGGATAGAGAAGTAGAAGCCCCCTTAAAGTTAGAGGGATATGTTCCCGTGGAAGAAATCAACGCTAATGATCGACGGATGCTGGCAACCTGTCGAGAAAAATTCTAGAAACCAAGCCAAGAACATGGGAGAATAAGACCAAGCGTTCAACGAAGTAAAACTATGTTCAAATCATCAGCCCTTGCTCTAATTATTGCCGGATTCAGTGTGATTCTATTTGGCTGCGGCAGCCCCACCAGTGGCTTACAAAGTTATACCAATGGGACGCAAGGATATGAATTTCTTTACCCAAACGGCTGGCAAGAAGTGAAAGTCGATAATAACACCGCTGGGGTTGATGTGGTGTTTCGGGATTTGGTAGAGCAAACAGAAAACGTTAGCGTTGTTATCAATGAGGTGGGAGAAGAGAGAAAACTGTCCGATTTGGGAGCGCCTTCAGATGTGGGACAGCGTTTAAAAAATACTCTCGCCCCTCCAGACTCAGATCGCCAAGGAGAATTAATTCGTGCTGGCGAATTGGAAAAAGGGGGACAGACTTATTATATTTTAGAGTATGAAGTTACTTTTCCCGACCAGCAGAAACGGCATAATATGGCAAGTGTTGCGGTTAGTCGCGGTAAACTGTTTACCCTGAATATTTCTACGCCTCAAAAACGATGGGATGATTTATCTGAGCGTTTTAGTGCGATTGCCAATTCCTTTGAAGTCTATTAGAAATTGAATCATGTCATTGATTCTCGCCTCAGCCTCTCCTGCTCGTTTAAAACTTTTGCAAGGAGCTGGCATTAACCCCATTGTCTGTAAAAGTGGTTTTGATGAATCACAAGTGGAAGCCGATGATCCCTCAGGATTAGTCACGGAACTTGCTTTTTGTAAAGCACAAGCCGTCTCGCAACAATATCGCGAGCATTTGATCTTAGGCTGTGACTCTGTGTTTAGTTTTGAAGGAGAAATTTATGGCAAACCCGAAACTGAAACTCTCGCGATCGCGCAGTGGCAAAGAATGCGTGGGAAAAAAGGGGAACTTTACACCGGACACGCTCTGATTAATCCTAGCCAAAATCAGCAATTGATCCGTTATCGGGTAACAACGGTTTATTTTTCACAGATCAGCGATCGCGCCATTACCGAATATGTTGCCACAGGAGAGCCTTTATCTTGTGCGGGTGGCTTTGCCCTTGATGGACGAGGGGGACTCTTTATTGACAAAATTGAGGGCTGTTACAGCAATGTTATTGGTTTAAGTCTGCCGTTATTTCGGGAAATGCTTGCCCAATTAAATTGTCTAACCTTCATCAGTTACTGAGGACTCATTCAAACGTTAAACTGGAAATAGAACGTTAAGAATTGTTAATTAAAATTATGGTACAGAAAGTTAAAAAAACCGAACAAGAGTGGAAGCAACAGCTAACGCCAGAACAATTTCGGGTAACACGCCAAAAAGGAACAGAACGACCTTTTACGGGGGAATATCACGATAACAAAGAACCCGGAACTTATAAGTGTATTTGTTGTGGTCAACCCTTATTTAGTTCCGAAACCAAGTATGATTCTGGCACAGGTTGGCCCAGTTTTTATGCGCCCATTCAAGACGACAATGTTGCCCATGAAAGCGATCGCAGCCTTTTTATGACACGCACAGAAGTGTTATGTTCAGCCTGTGATGCTCATTTAGGTCACGTTTTTGATGATGGCCCCGCCCCCACTGGGAAGCGTTACTGCATGAACTCGGCTGCCTTAGACTTTGAACCGCAATCTTAATCGTATTTTAGCCGATCGCGCTTTAAGCAAATATAGATAAGGCGCGATCGCGCTTCTTTAGACAATGACAATGGTTTCTTCTTGAAAGTTATGCTGATCATCTAAAACCCAACTGCGACAATCCATAACTTTTCCTTGTTGAACCGACATAATGATATAGGAGTAAGTTTCCCACGCGATCGCGCGATCGAACTCAGACGGATTCGCCAGATGATCGGGATGCGAGTGATAAATTCCAACAAGGTTTAAGTTGTTTTGACGAGCATATTTTTGGGCTTTTAATAAAACCGCCGGATCAATGGTAAAGCGATCGCGCCGACTCCCTGTTTCTTGTTTCTGCGAGACAGTCACCGCCGAAAATAATGCTTCTGATGAAGACTCCCACACATTCTCAGTTTCCCAAACTTCTACCACTGCGGTTTCTTCATTCTCGGAAAAGATGCCGAATAAAATGCCGCAGCATTCTTCTGGGTAAGTAATTTGGGCATGATTATAAATTTTAGCTTGTTGTTGTTGCGTTAGTTTTAGCACAATGATCTGTGTCTTGGTAATTTAATCGCTCTGATGAACTTTTTA
>CAZTXK010000268.1:0-3457 GCA_964617275.1 uncultured Dactylococcopsis sp.
CTAAATTTCTAGTCATTACTCTTCCTCAGGATCATAAGTGGAAGCCACATATAATTCTTTTAATTGTTTTTCATCCACCACGTCGGGAGCTTCTGTTAATAAACAACTGGCTTGTTGTGTCTTCGGAAAAGCAATAACATCCCGAATAGAATCTTCGCCAGCGAGTAACATCACTAAGCGATCTAAGCCATAAGCAATCCCGCCGTGAGGGGGCGTTCCATAATCAAACGCCTCTAAGAGGAAACCAAATTTTTCTTCTGCTTCTTCGGAGGATAAACCAATGGCTTCAAAAACTTTTTGTTGCGTTTCTCGTTCATAAATCCGCAAACTTCCCCCACCGATTTCAATGCCATTATAAACTAAATCATAGGCTTGGGCGCGGGCGGTTTTAATATCGTCTAAATCTTCAGGATTCGGCGCAGTAAAGGGGTGATGCAAGGATTCTAAACGCTTCTCGTCAGGATTCCATTCAAACATAGGAAAGTCCGTTACCCACAATAAATTAATCGCATTTTCATCAATTAAATCTAGTTCTTCTCCTAACACTTGACGCACTCGATCTAAAGATTTATTAACAGTTATGGTATCTCCAGCCCCAAATAATAATAAATGTCCCGGTTCTGCGCCTGTTCGTCGTAAAAGTTCTGCTTTTTGTTCCTCGCTTAAATTATCTTTAATTGCGCCAATGGTGTCGATTTCCATATCATCTCGCACTCGCACATAGGCTAATCCTTTCGCCCCTGCTGTTGCGGCTTCTTTGAATAAATCACCACCCGGTTTGATGCGAACATTGGAGATTTTGTCATTACCACCCGGAATCGGTAAAACTTTCACTAAGCCACCACTTTTTATCGCCCCAGAAAAGACTTTAAAGCCAGAATCTTTGACAATATCAGAAACTTCCACTAATTCTAAACCAAAACGAGTGTCAGGGCGATCGCTGCCATATTTCGCCATCGCTTCGTTATAGGTTAAACGCGGAAAAGGACGCGGTAAATCAATTCCTTTAACGGTTTTAAAGATATGACAAATTAGCCGTTCATTGAGTTCCAAAATCTCATCTTCTGATAAGAAACTCATTTCCATATCCAGTTGGGTAAATTCTGGCTGACGATCCGCCCGTAAATCTTCATCACGGAAACAACGGGCGATTTGATAATAGCGATCAAACCCCGAAACCATTAATAATTGCTTAAATAACTGCGGCGATTGCGGAAGGGCAAACCATTCCCCAGGATTGACGCGAGAGGGAACTAAATAGTCTCTTGCGCCTTCAGGAGTAGAACGGGTAAGAATGGGGGTTTCCACTTCGGTAAAGTCTTCTTCATCTTCTAGGAAGCGACGAATGGCTTTAACCACTTGATGACGCAGGTGCAAGTTTTGATTCAGCCGATCGCGCCGCAAGTCGAGATAGCGATATTTAAGGCGAATATTCTCCCTGACAGTGTCAGCTTCATCACTGGAAATCTGAAACGGAAGCTGTTTTCGCACTGCATTGAGAACGTCAATTTCATCGGCGTAAACTTCGACTTCCCCTGTGGGAAGATTGGGATTAAGGGACTCTTCTGGGCGTTGACTGACTCGACCAGTAATTTTGATAACATACTCATTACGGATATTTTCCGCTTGGGGATAGGAGTTTGGCGTGCGTTCGGGATCGCTGACGACTTGGATAATACCCGCGCGATCGCGCACATCGAGAAAAACGACTCCGCCATGATCCCGACGGCGATCCACCCAACCATATAGAGTAACGGTTTCGTTAATATTTGAGCTTCGTAATTCTCCGCAATAGTATGTCCGCATTTTTGTTATTCGTTACTTGTTATTCGTTTATTTTCAGTGATTGATTGGAACTTGTCCACCAAGTCTCCTTTTGAATCAAAGTATGAACCTGCCACTGAGAGCGCGATCGCGGATAATCGGAACGAAAATGTCCGCCGCGGCTTTCTCGACGAAATAAAGCACTTTTCAGCACTAAATACGCCACATCCAATAGATTAAATGTTTCTCCGGCACAACGCAATTGTTTTTCCGCCTCAGAATCCCTTAATTGGATTGATTGTGAGACAGTCTCCCCAAAGAAAAACTGAGTCATCTCAAAAGCAGCTGTTTCCTCCCGCCATTGTTGCACTTTTGCCAATCCCTTCGCTAAGTCTTCCTCATTGCGAGAAATGCCAGCACTTTCCCACATTAGCACCCGCAATTGTTCCCGTAATCCCTGTAGATAAGCAAACTCTTGTTCCCAGTTTCCCATTTCCTCTAAGGTTATGGTTTCAGCAAGGGGCGTTTCTGGTAACTTTTCCACCTGCATCTGCTTAAACTGTTGTCCAAACACCAAGCATTCCAATAGAGAATTACTCGCTAACCGATTTGCCCCATGCACCCCTGTATTAGCCGTTTCTCCCACCGCATATAGTCCCGAAATCGAGGTGGCACTATTGACATCCACTGCAATTCCCCCCATCCAATAATGCGCCGCTGGGGCGACTGGAATGGGCTGTGAAAACACATCAATCCCGTGAGACTGACAGACTTTAATAATATTGGGAAAACGGTAAGCAATGCGTTCAGCAGGAATGGGGCGTAAATCGAGATAAACCTTTCCATGAGCCGGATTAGCTGCTGTTTTATGGAGGTGATGATAAATCGCACGGCTGACCACATCACGGGGGGCTAATTCCCCATTGGGATGATACTCAAACGCAAACCGGTACCCGTTTTCATCGACTAAATGCGCTCCCTCTCCTCGTACCGCTTCTGAAATCAAAAAGTGTGGCGCACCAGGCTTGGTTAAAGCTGTGGGATGGAACTGAAAAAATTCCACATCTCTGAGTAACGCCCCCACTCGCCACGCTAACGCTACCCCATCCCCCGTGCTAACGGTGGGATTTGTGGTTTGCGCGAAAACTTGTCCACCGCCTCCTGTGGCTAACATGACAACTGGTGCTTTAACGGTTTCAATTTTACAGTCATATAAAAGACGCACCCCTTGGCAATGTTGAGTGGCTGCATTGATTTCCAGTTGGAGAACACAGGCTTGAGGAATAACGGTGATATTCTCCCGAGATAACACTTTTTCGGTTAGGGTATTGACGATCGCGCGTCCCGTTGTATCAGCAGCATGAAGCACACGGGGATGAGAATGCGCCGCTTCTAATGTCATGGCTAACTCTTCTCCTTGGCGATCAAATTTAACCCCTAACTCCACTAAGGTTTTAATACTCGCCGAGGCATTTTCCACTAAAAATCTCACTGCTTCTGGAATGCAAAGCCCTGCTCCGGCTTGCAGGGTATCCTGATAATGATTTTCAGGAGAATCCCCAGGCGCGATCGCGGCAGCAATTCCACCTTGCGCCCAATCACTTGCACCAATTTTTAAATCATCCTTACTCACAATCGCCACTTGCAAGTTCTTAGGAAGGCATAACGCCGTATAAAGCCCAGCTGCCCCTGC
>CAZTXK010000269.1:0-3416 GCA_964617275.1 uncultured Dactylococcopsis sp.
CAATGAGAGTTATGGCTCCTATTATATTGTGATATATTTTACAATAATTAGCTATCTTGTTTGTATTTCACGTGATAACGATAACAAATAACGAATAACGAATAACGAATAACGAATAACAAATCACGAAACCCACCGACAATTGGACTTTTTCAGCAGATCCTAAGTTAAAATCGGCTGGGTTAAAGTGAGGAGTTGCCCAACCGAAAGTTAGTGTTATCGTTGATTGGAGAAGGAGTTAGTTTCTACTGCTGATTTGCCCAAACGTTGATTCAGAATGGAGAGGGCGCGAGTGAATTGGGGATCTTGCTTGGTTCCCCGTAACTCGGGGTTAGCTGATAGGCGCATTTGATCAGCACGTTCTAAAGATACGTTGATATCAGGATTAATCCCTTTTTTATCAATATCGCGACCATCAGGGAGATAATAACGGGCTACAGTTAAAGCAATGCCAGACCCATCAGAGAGGGAATTGACCGATTGCACCGTTCCTTTCCCATAAGTCTGATTGCCAACAATAACAGCGCGATCGTTGTCTTGCAAAGCCCCAGCTAGAATTTCACTAGCGCTGGCGGAGTTTTGATTCACTAAAACTGCAAGGGGACGATCGGTAAGTGAGGTTTGATCCGCTTCAAACTCGCGATCGCCGCCGTTACGATCAACCACAGAAACAATTTCCCCTTGTTCTAACCACATTTTTGCCATTTCAATACTGCCATAAAGCAGTCCCCCCGGATTATTTCGTAAGTCTAAAACAAAGGCTTCTGCATCTTTTTCTTGCAAGTCCACAATTGCCTTTCGCATCTGTTCGGCGGCGTGGGAGGTAAACTCTTCGATTTGAATATAGCCAACCCGAGTTTGATTAATTTCTTGCAGTTTATGGCTGACTCGTGGGATTTCAATATTAGCGCGAGTGACGGTTAAATCAAAGGTTCCTTTTCCCGCGCGAGACAGTTTTAAATCGACATTGGTTCCAGAATCGCCGCGAATTAACTCGGAAGCCTGTTCTAAACTTAAAAGGGAGGTGGGCTGACCATTAATGGCAAGAATTTCATCGCCAGCTTTAATTCCCGCTTCTTTGGCTGGAGAGTCATCTATGGGTTCAACGACTTTGATGGTTTGGTTTTCTTCATCAAGGGTTAACTGTAAGCCTACCCCTGATAATTCCCCGGAGGTTTGTTTATTTAATGATTCCAATTGTTCCGGTTCTAGAAACCGAGTATTAGCATCATCGAGTTTTCCTAAAGCTTCCCGAATTGCGCGATAGGCTTCTTCCCTAGAGTCATAGTTTCGTTCTAATAATTCTTCTCGGGTGGATTCCCAGTCACTTTGATTAAATTCAGGATCAACATATTGATTGTTGACCATCTGCCACACTTCATCAACAACGGTTTTGGGACTTTCGGAAAGACTAGCGGTTGCTGGTGCGGTTAAACTAGGAACCAGCCAAGATGCACCAATAATCGTTCCTGCTAGGGTAGCAGAGCGCAGGGATTGTTTTAAGCGGTGGAGAGGAGTTTGGTTCATGTTATCTTTGAGGCTGAAAAACATCATGATTAGGGAACGGTGAGTCTCGTACAACTAGTTATTGCTGGAAGTTAAGGTTTCTTCTTGTAAGTAAACTTCCTGAACTTTTTGATTGCTGATAACAATCGATTTTGCTTTAATGGTTGCTTTAATGGTAACAGCTTGACCACTGTCTGGAAGCGGATTATTGGTAAGAACCCAAATCTCGCCACTTTCATCTTGTAATTGGTAAGCTGCATTTTTGAGAAAGGGAGCGCGATCGCGCACTACTCCCTCTACTAAAACCGATTGTCCTAAACGATCGCTCTGGGCTGACAGTTGTGCGATGGGAGTAACTTCCATCAAGGGATTACAACCGGTCAACCCAAAACCAATCAAGCAGAAACTACTCACGATTAACTGTGACGAGATAAATTTCATCACGGGTACTAATACTGCCCAAGTCCTTTCCATTATAGGTTCTCTAGCCTTGGAACAAGATTAATTTTAGTTTAAATCGCCTGAGAAAAGGCTTTAGTCTGTCTTTGTGTTAAGTAAGCATCAAAGACACTGGCAATATTACGAATTAATAACCTTCCTGTGGGAGTTACTTCAATAGTATCTCCTTGAACCTCGACCAGTCCATCTTTTGCTAATTCTTTTAATTGAGACAATTCGGAGGCGAAATATTCGGAAAAGTTATGGTTAAACTCGATATCATACTTCTCTTTTAAGCATTGGGGAGAAAAGTGGAACTGACACATTAATTCGATAATAATGGCTTGACGGAGATGATCTTCTTCTTGGAGTTGTACACCCTTTTGAATCGGAAATTGATCCGCATCTAAGTCGCGATAATAGTCTTTTAAGCGTTTTTGGTTTTGAATATAAACATCATGCAACATACTAATGGCGGTCATTCCAAAAGAGAGTAAATCGGATTCCGGTTTGGTGGTATAACCTTGGAAATTGCGATGAAGTTCCCCTTTTTGTTGCGCGATCGCGAGTTCATCATTGGGTTTGGCAAAATGATCCATACCAATAAAAACATACCCTTGTTGGGTCAATTTTTCAATGGACATTTGGAAAATTTTGAGTTTCTCTTCCCCACTGGGTAATTCTTCTTCTGGAAGTAACTTTTGTACAGGTTTCATCCAGGGAACATAGGCGAAATTAAACACCGCAATGCGATCAGGATCAAGCGCGATCGTCTTTTCAATGGTTTCCCGAAATGTTTCGACGGTTTGATAGGGTAAGCCATAAACCAAGTCAACATTAACACTTTCAAAACCAGCTTCCCGTATCCAGTCCATGACATTAAATAACATGGTTTCGGTTTGGACACGGTTAATCGCTTCTTGCACTTGCAGATCAAAATCTTGAATCCCAAAACTAATGCGATTAAACCCTAAATCTCTTAAAAAGAGAAGATAATTCTTATCTAAATATTTGGGATTAACTTCGAGAGAAATTTCGGCATTGTCTTCAAAAGTAAATTCTTGATTAAGTTTATTCCAAAGTCTCTCTACTTGATCTAGCTTGAGATAATTAGGCGTTCCCCCTCCCCAATGAAATTGATTTACTTTCCGTTTAGAATCCACTAAAGAAGACACTTGATCAATGTTTTTGAAAACGTAATCTAAATAAGGATCAGCGACTTCTTTCCGTTGGGTGATTAATGTATTACAACCGCAGAAATAACAGGGCGTTTCACAGAAGGGAATATGACAATAGAGGGATAAGGGAGTTTGATTGGTATTCCCATGCGCGATCGCGTTTTCAAAGGCTTGAGGATTAAAGTTTTCTCGCAACTCAGTTGCTGGGGGATAACTGGTATAGCGCGGTAACGGTTGGGCGTATTTCTTTAAAAGTTCAGTATTAAATTCAACAGTCTTGATGGTCATTTTTTT
>CAZTXK010000270.1:0-3400 GCA_964617275.1 uncultured Dactylococcopsis sp.
TTCCGACAATTGCTACACCAATAGAGCCATTGCTCATAAATATCTCCTATTAACGACAAATTATTAATAACTTGTAAAGGCTAATTCTGATATGGTTAGGTTAACAAACTATACCTAAGAAACCAAGAGAATCCCTCCTAAGAGAGAGCGATCGCGCTTCTCTGCGATCCTCAAATCTTGTTACAATACTTAACAACGTCACATCGGTCGGTTTCACTAAAACTATGACTCAACAAACTGTTTCTCCCAGTCGCCAAAACAAAAGCAGCGATCAGCCCCTGAAAAATCGCTCTCAGGAAACGATTGCCGTGGAGTCATCGCAGCCGCCACAATCTCAAGCCTCATCCGAGTGGCGTTATGATCCCGAAAGAATTAATAACTACTACCGAAATCGTCCCCTTGCTGTTATCCGTCGCCTCGTGGCTCTCATTTTACCCGGAACCGCTTTTGGGGTGCGTCTTCTCTTCGATAAAGTGAGAGGGCGTATTGCCCAAAATGAACAAAAACGTGCCATTGAATTACGGGAAATTCTCACCGAACTCGGCCCCACCTACATTAAAATTGGACAAGCCCTCTCCACCCGCCCCGACTTAGTCCCCCCAACCTATCTCGAAGAACTTGCCCAACTCCAAGATCAGCTTCCTCCCTTCGACAACGAAATTGCCTATCAGTTTATCCAAGAGGAATTAGGAAGTCTTCCCAAAGAGATATACGCCGAAATTTCTCCTGATCCTGTTGCTGCCGCCTCTCTGGGGCAAGTTTATAAAGGAAAACTCAAAACTGGGGAAGAAGTGGCGATTAAAGTACAACGCCCTGATCTTCTCCGTCGCATTACCATTGACCTTTATATTCTGCGAAAAGTTGCCTTTTTTGCCCGTAACAACATTAAACGCATCCGCAGCGACTTAGTGGCGATTATGGATGAGTTCGCCGAACGCATTTTTGAGGAAATGAACTATGCCCATGAAGGCTATAATGCGGAACGGTTTAAAGAACTCTACAACTATATCCAAGATATCTACGTTCCCAAAATCTATTGGGAATATACCGGGCGACGGGTTCTCACTATGGAGTGGATTTCCGGCATTAAACTGACGAATCTGCCAGCGATTCAAGAGGCTGGAATTGAAGCCACTCGCCTAGTCGAAATTGGCGTGGAATGTTCGCTGCGGCAACTTTTAGAATATGGTTTCTTCCACGCCGATCCTCATCCGGGTAACCTTCTCGCTATGTCTGATGGGCGGTTAGCCTATCTTGATTTTGGCATGATGAGCGAAATTAAACCCTATCAACGGTATGGGTTAATTCAAGCGGTGGTTCATCTGGTTAACCGTGACTTTGAATCCCTCGCCCAGGATTATGTGCAGCTAGAATTTCTCTCGGAAGATACGGACTTAGAACCCATTGTTCCTGCTTTAGCCAGTGTTTTTGAAAACGCTCTCGGGGCAAGTGTTGCCGAGTTGAACTTCAAAAGCATTACTGACAAAATGTCGGGGGTAATGTACGAGTTTCCGTTCCAAGTTCCCGCCTATTATGCCCTCATTATCCGTTCTTTAGTGACGCTAGAAGGAATTGCCATTGGCATTGATCCCAACTTTAAAGTTCTTAGTAAAGCCTATCCCTATGTGGCAAAACGCCTCTTAATTGATCCCGCCCCAGAATTAAGACAATCTTTAAAGGATTTATTATTTAGAGAGGGCAGTTTCCGTTGGAATCGGTTAGAAAACTTACTTCGGAACGCCCGTAACTCTGAAGATTACGACTTTGAGAAAGTGTTAGACCAAGCCCTAGACTTTCTCTTCTCCGAACGCGGTGAATTTATTCGGGAACGCCTAGTAGATGAGTTAGTTAAAGCCATTGATGTTTATGGGCAACGCAGTTTTTATAACTTCTCTTCCTCCTTAAGAGAACAAGTAGGATTAGCGGTTAATGAAGCCCCTCCCCAATTAGGAGAAGACAATCAAAATTTAGAACATATCCAAAATATTCTACAAATCTTACAAGATACCCCAGGCTTTGATCCCATGCGAATTGTGCCGTTAGTTCCGAAGGTGTTATCAAAACCGGAAACCCAACAGATGGGACAAAAAATTGTTGGTAAACTAACAGAAAAGGCGATCGCGCGGTTTATTCGTAACATCGCGTTGCAAGATCAATCTGAGCCTACCAACAATAGCAACAATAATGGCAGACCTTCTCTTCCCTCAGCCTCAAAAGCGAAATGAAGCAACGTGACATTCTCTGGCGATATTGGCCGGTCCTTCCCATCTATCCTTACGGAAAACGTCGCACCCTGCGTCAAGAAGTCCTGAAAAATACCATTTGGACATTTGACCAAGTGCAGGGAATTTTCTATGTGGTGGTTCCGATTCGCATGACCGTTGTTCGGTTAGAGGCGGGAGGATTGCTGGTTTATGCCCCAGTTGCCCCCACGGAAGAATGTATTAGGCTGGTGAGAGAACTGGAAGCTGAACACGGGGAGGTCCAACATATCGTCCTTCCTACCATATCAGGCTTAGAGCATAAAGTTTTTGTCGGTCCCTTTGCGAGAAAGTTTCCCAAGGCAAAAGTTTATATCGCCCCCCAACAGTGGAGTTTTCCGGTTAATCTGCCTTTGAGTTGGTTGGGTTTCCCCCCGAAACGCACTTATACTCTGCCTCAACCCTACGAAGATAACCCCTTTGGCGAAGAATTTGACTATGCCATCCTTGGCCCCATTAAACTGGGTTTAGGGTCATTTGGGGAAGTGGCGATCTTTCATAAACCCTCTGGCACTGCTCTTGTTACGGATAGTGTCATTTCTATCCCTAGAACTCCCCCTGAAAGTGTGCAACTTGATCCTTATCCGCTTCTGTTCCATGCTAGGGATAGTGCGCTGGAAAAAATTGAAGATACCCCTGAAAATCGGGTAAAAGGGTGGCAACGGATTTGTTTATTTGCCACTTATTTCCAACCTGAGGCGTTGGAAGTTCCCACATCGAAGGTAACCTTACAGGAAGCAAAACAGTCCCCAGATCGCTCTAAAAAAGCCTACTATGGCTTATATCCCTTTCATTGGAAATCCCACTGGCAAGCGTCATTTGATCAATTACAAGGCAATGGACGATTATTAGTTGCCCCCATTCTGCGAACCTTAATTCTCAACCGCGCCCCAAGAGAAACCATAAAATGGGCAAATTTACTGGTGAGTTGGCATTTTGAAAGATTGATTCCTTGTCATTTTCAAGCACCCTTACAAGTGTCTCCTCGGGAGTTTCGCCAAGCGTTTAGTTTTCTCGAAAAAGAAGAGTTACCGATTAATCAGCCTCAGTTTCCGCTTCCAGAAAAGGATTTAGCCCCGTTAGAGAATATTGAAGGGACACTAGAAAAAAGTAAGTTAGTGCCACCGCGTGGGGAAAAA